>CAYSOI010000257.1:0-6575 GCA_964432425.1 uncultured Opitutales bacterium
AGTAATAGTGCCGCAATCCGGGTTGGATCCTGCCTAAAATTGACCAATGCGGAATCCAAGGCAGAAGAAAAAGTTTCATTCCCTGCATCCACTTCCCTCGTTTGAAGAAAATCTTCTGAGGTGCTGGCATATGGATGGATTCCAATCTTTCAAATTGTGTAGGTAAAGACAAGCCTCGCGAAGTTGGCCACTACCCTGCTGACAAACACCGACTCAATGGCACATGTTGCGTTACCTCATTGACTTCGGGACTTTGGCCCGGAAGCTACGCATCTCCCAAATGGATTCTTTATGAAAATTTTACCTGGCTCTCTCGTTCTTCTTGGATTCCTGGCGGTTGGTGTTCTGGCCGATATTTCGCACAGCAGTAAGGCTGCCTCCAAAGGAGAATCTCTTTGTCAACAAAAGCCCAAGGCTGCCAAGAAACGAAAGAAAGTTCAGCGGCCGTTCAACTGGGTTTCGCCAGCCAATCTGGAAAGCTTGGGCAAGATTGCCAAGGGGCTGCGACATGCGACTTTTGAAAGTCCGTCCATGGGGATTGAGGTGGGCTATCACATTTATCTGCCTCCTGGTTATGAAAAGGATGAGAAGAGGCGTTATCCGGTGGTTTTTCATCTGCATGGAGGTCGCCCCGGTGGTGAATACAAAAGTGTCAATTTGGCGGGTTTTGTGGACAAGGCCATTCGGGCAAAAAAATTGCAGCCTACGATCTATGTATTCCCCAATGGTGGTCCGATGAGTTGGTACAATTATCCGAAGCTGGAGAATGGGCTGGGCGAAGATGTTTTTGTGAAGGAACTGCTCCCCCACATTGACAAGACCTACCGCACCATCGGCGGTCGCGAAGGTCGAGCCATTGAGGGATTTTCCCAGGGTGGACGCGGAACCACCCGAATCCTCATGAAATATCCAGAGCTTTGGTGCTCTGCGGCTCCTGGTGGTTCGGGCTATGGTCCAGAGAAACGGATTCAGGAGAATGAGGGTTGGGAAAGTGAAAAGATCCGCTTTCTTCCGGTCGGGTACAATGCCTGGGATCTGACTGCCCAACAAGCCGAGAACTCCAAAGTAAAAACTCCCCCCATCCTGATCTGGGTCGGCACCAAGGGTTTCAATTACGAGGATAACCTCAAGTACTCAAAGTACCTCGATTCACTGGGCATCGCCCACAAGATGCTCTTCGCTCCGGAAATCGGACATTCGGCCCGTGAGATCTACTCTCTGAAAGGTATGGAGTTGATGAAGTTCCATGAAGCGAACTTCAAAGGCATCTAAAGTCATTCGGAATGGGTAAAAAGATCCTGGGTATTTCTGCATTTCACCATGATAGTGCCGCCGCACTGGTTGTGGATGGCCAAATTGTTGCTGCGGCTCAGGAGGAAAGGTTTACCCGGATAAAGCACGACCTCAACTTTCCCAAACATGCGGTTCAATACTGCTTGGATGAAGCAGGATTTGAGGCCTCGGATCTGGACTTTGTCGTCTTTTATGAAAAGCCTTTTCTTAAGTTTGATCGGGTTTTGGAAACTTACCTCGCCTTCGTTCCTCAAGGCTTAAAATCGTTTTTGTTCTTTCTACCGGGTTGGCTGAAGAAGAAACTCCATTTAGTCCGGGAGATCAAAAAAGCACTTGGCGGCCAATATCGCAAAAAAGTAGTGTTTACCGGACATCATGAATCTCATGCAGCCAGTGCCTTTTTCCCAAGTCCATTTGAAAAGGCTGCCATTTTGACCCTGGATGGAGTGGGTGAATGGGATACTGCAACGATTGGCACAGGCAAGGGCCATCAGATCAAGATCCATAAATCCCTGCATTACCCGCACTCACCTGGCCTGCTCTACAGTGCGTTCACCTATTTCACTGGCTTCCGGGTCAATTCTGGAGAGTACAAATTGATGGGACTGGCTCCTTACGGGAAACCCAAATACAAGGACGTCATACTCAACGAACTTCTGGACCTGAAGGAGGATGGCTCTTTTGCCATGGATATGGATTTCTTCAATTACTGCCAGGGTCTGACCATGACCAATGATAGGTTTGCAAGGCTCTTTGGTGGTCCGCCCAGAAAAGCAGAATCCAACATAACGGAACGGGAAATGGACCTCGCCGCTTCCGTGCAGGAAGTTATGGAAGAGATCATCCTGCGAATGGCACGTTATGCCAGAGATTACACTGGAATGCCCAACCTCTGCCTGGCCGGCGGTGTGGCCCTGAACTGTGTGGCCAATGGCAGGCTCTTGCGGGAAAAGATCTTTGACCGCATTTGGGTGCAACCGGCTGCCGGTGATGCCGGCGGAGCCTTGGGAGCCGCCATCTTTGTGCATCACCAGTTACTGGAAGGCAAAAGAAACGTGAACCCGATCGATTCCATGCAAGGTTCACTCCTTGGTCCCAAACATGAAAATGAGGAGATCAGAAAATTTCTGGAAGCTGAAAAGATTCCGCATCATTTTTACGAAAAGGAGGAGGATTTGCTGGATAACGTAGTGGAAGCCATTTCCTCGGAAAAAGTAGTGGGTTGGTTTCAGGGGCGTATGGAGTTTGGTCCCCGTGCACTTGGAGCCCGTAGCATCATCGCAGATGCTCGGAGTGAGAAAATGCAATCGCAAATGAATCGTCGGATCAAGTTTCGGGAATCATTCCGGCCTTTTGCACCTTCCGTAATTCGAGAGGATGTAAATGAGTATTTTGATTTGAAGGAAGACTCCCCGTACATGCTCATTGTGGCCCCGGTTCAGGAATCCATTCGCACAAAGCTTTCTGCTGAGGATGAAGCAAAGATGAAAGACCCGGACCTCATTCAACGAGTGAATGTAAAACGCTCCACAGTCCCGGCAATCACCCATGTGGACCTGTCCGCCAGAGTCCAGACTGTGGATGAAGTTCGCAATCCCCGCTACTACCGTCTGATCAAAAAATTTAAGGAAAAGACGGGCTGCGGAGTGATCATCAACACCAGTTTCAATATCCGCGGAGAACCCATTGTCTGCACTCCCAAAGACGCCTACCTCTGCTTTATTGCGACGGACATGGATGTGCTGGTCCTGGAGAATTTTGTGCTCCTGAAGAAGGAACAACCAGAAGAGGCTCAAACGGACCGAGAACACTACCTGAAAAGTTTCCCCCTCGATTAATCCCGGATATGCCTACGAAGTTTCAAGAGATCAACTGGAACCCCTCGACAAAAGAACGAAGGGAATTTGGCCGACTGCTCATGATCGGCTTTCCCTTTATCGCACTTTTCTGGACAACCATCATTGGCTTGCAGGAGAAAGGGTTTCATTGGGATTGGGAACTCTTTGCCTGGATTGCAGGCATTGGGTGTGGAGTCGGCTTCCTTTGTATGCTCCTGCCAGCATGCGTCCGCCCCTTATATTGCCTTTGGTTCTTTATTGTTTGCATCATGGACACGCTGGTAAGCACTCTCCTGCTTACGGCCTTCTTTTACTGCATACTCACACCTTTTGGCCTTGTGATTCGCCTGTTTGGGAAGCACTCTCTGAAAAAGAAACGGGAAACCTGCCAAAGCTACTGGCAAGATGTCCCTGAAGTTTCAGAAAAGAGCCAATATTACCGCCAGTTTTAACTCCTGCCAGAATCTCCTATGAGCAAACAGCCAGTGAAGCCCAGTTTTGAGGAACAAAATCAGGAAGAGTCTGGAAGTAACATCGTTCAAGAGTTTATTGCACTGCTCAAGCACAACAAAAAGTGGTGGATCACCCCCATCATTCTCTGTCTTTTGATCTTGGGAATCCTGATCCTGATTGGTGGCAATGCCGCAGCCATCTTTGTGTATTGATACCTTCTAATTGAAGACCGTCAGGCCACGACTGAAACCGCATTCTTTTTATTGATCCAACTGTAGGGCAGGGTCGTAGGAGAAGGTGTGTCCGGATGAATCATCGGGACTGTTCTAATACAAGACACCTAAACCTAAAATCCTATATTCTCATGAATAAACGCCTCACCCTCCTTCTCGCCGCGGGAACTCTACTTGCCGCAGGAGCCCTCCTTACTGCACCCATGGTCAGTGCCAAAAAATGCAACTCCGATGGCAAGGACATCATCCAGACCGCGATCGATGCCGGAAAGTTCAAGACGTTGGCTACGGCCCTGCAAAGTGCAGACCTCATCAAGACCCTCCAAGGGAACGGCCCCTTCACGGTATTCGCCCCGACGGATGAAGCCTTTTCCAAGCTACCCAAAGGCACTGTCGAAAGCCTTTTGAAACCGGAGAACCGAGACCAACTCGTTTCGATCCTCACCTACCACGTCGTCCCTGGAAAAGTCGAAGCCAAGAAGGCCGTGAAGCTCTCCGCAGCGAAAGCTGTCAGCGGTCAGAAACTGGATCTGAATGTCAAGGGCGGCTCCCTATACCTAAATCAATCCAAGGTCATTGCCGCAGACATCATGGCAAGCAATGGAGTCATCCACGTCATTGACCAAGTCCTACTTCCCCCCAAAACCTGAGTTCGCCATCCGACTACCCTACCCGTTTATCCCTAAACTCAAATAGAAGGGTGGGACGTGAGGGAGCACGTCCCACCCAACATTTTTCCAATGAGTACAGCCATCCCCCTCAATCCTTTGGTTTCCTTGGTTTCCGACCTCTTTCCCAGGAATCGGAAACAGGCGGTTGCAAGAAAGCGTTCGACCTCGCATGGAATTTTCGCTTCAAATGGCTCCAACACCTCCGAAAAGGAAGTGCCCAAGACGAAAGACATGTTGGAAAATGGAGAAGCAATCTGGTATCGGTTGTGCGAAGGGGATTCCTCCGCAATGGGTAAGCTGTATGATGCCATCGGCTCTGCCATGTTTTCACTGTCTTTCCGTATTTTGAATGACCGATGGGAAGCGGAAGAAGTCGTCCAGGATGTCCTCACAAACCTCTGGAAAAACCCAACCGCCTACTCTCCCGAACGGGGAAAACTACACAGCTGGCTTTTCACCTACACCCGTAACCGCAGCATCGACCGCTACCGCTCCCGACGTCGCCGCAAAGACAACGAGGAAATGGACGAAGTGACCCTGAACACCCGTGCAGACCCTGTCGCCGCGGATGCCGGGAAACATGCCGAATCTTCGGATGATCAAGTCGCTCTACGTCAGGCACTGACCCACATTGGAGAGAAACAGCGACATGTGCTCGAACTCTCCTTTTTCAAAGGTATGACCCATGCAGAAATCGCTCTGGACACCGGTCTCTCGCTGGGCACAGTCAAATCCAGAATTCGATTGGGACTCGACAAACTCAGAGGACAACTTGCCGGCCTACGATAGAATCCAAGATGAGCGATTACCAACAGACAGCCCTCGACTATTTACTCGGTGAACTTTCTTCCGAAGAGGCTACAAGCTTTGAAAAACTCTCCCGCCAGGAACCCCTGGCAGAGCAAGCCCTCCGACAAGCACGGGAGGACCTCTCCCTACTCGGACAAACCCCCAAATCCACCCGCCCAAACCACGACCTTCGCAGTCGCATTCTCGATCTTTGTCAGCCTCGGGACTACAGGCAGAATCTTGCCTTTCTGGAAAAACTGACCAGGGAATTGAAAGCCGCCTCCCTCCAGCCTTCACAACGCTATGGAGGTGGAGGAGCATTGGTGGAATTAAACGACATTCACAGCTCCCAACACCGCGACTTCCTCCTTCGTACCTACGAAACTTATCTGGAACTCTGGCCACATGTCTCCGGAGCCTCGCCAGCCGCAGCCGGAGACCTTCGCGACCTCCGCCAAAACTTGGAATCCCTGGCCCCGGTCTTTCCTGCACACCACGAGCTCAGCTCCACCTCGGATCTAGCCAAAGCTGCCAACGAACCCCCTTCACGTTCTCTCCACTCCTCCTACCTTTCCACCCTTCCAGCCCTCAATTATTTCATCACCAAAATCCGCTCCGGAGAAGGAGATGTCAGTGATGCCCGACGCCTCTTTTATCTCTGCCGGGACCAGCTCAAAATCATGCGGTCCGCCTTCCGAGATCTCGACGCCCTACGCCTCGAAGATGACAAAAAGCTCCGCATCCACAACACCGACCTCCTGCTTCGAAAATGGCGAGGGGCTACCCACTCCTGGTTTTCCGATCCCGGAAAAATCCAGTTTGGTGACTATTTTGAAGGCCCGATCAACGCCTGCCGCATCGAATTTGCCGAATACATAGCCAACGTTTACTGCCTGACCAACCTGCTGTCCGGCAAATCCAATGATGGACAATTCAAGATCGATCTCCTGCAAGGCATATTGCCAGACTCATCCATCACTCTCGTATCGGCAGCTACCTCGCCGCAAAAGCACCAGATCATAGCCGGATTGCTTCCAGAAAAGGAGTTGTTGCCGACAGAGCAAACTGAGGAACATTATCTGCTCAATCTCGTCATTGCCTCCGTCTCCAGAGCCTCGAAATTGACCGGAGACCGGGATGCCCTGCTTTCGGGCAGGATGGGATGCGTCCATGAAAACGGCCGCACCATACTCTACTTCACCTGGCCGGAGTTGAGTTGTGAGGACACCTGATTCGCAGGCAATCTTCAGGTAGAGCATTTCTCATAATAAATTTCCGAAACTTTATCACGCAACCTG
>CAYSOI010000258.1:0-6541 GCA_964432425.1 uncultured Opitutales bacterium
AGGTGAAGCATTGTGGCGTGGAGATCATGGACAGAAACCCGGTTTTCTTCCGCATTGTAGCCCAGTTCATCGGTGGCCCCATAAGTGATGCCTGGTTTGATTCCGCCTCCAGCCATCCAGAGAGAAAAGGCTTTCATGTGGTGATCGCGGCCTGAGCCCTGAGCCATGGGAGTACGCCCAAACTCACCGGCCCAGACGATCAATGTCTCATCCAGCATTCCCCGTTGCTTCAGGTCCTGAACCAGAGCCGCAGAGCCCTGGTCAACATGTTTTGCCGTGGCTGGCAGGCCCTTTTCAATGCCTCCATGGTGATCCCATCCGCGATGATAAAGCTGGATGAAGCGGACTCCTCGTTCGGCCAACCTGCGAGCCAACAGACAATTCCCGGCAAAGGTGCCATCCGCCCCTTTGGTTCCGTACATATCGAGAATGTGTTTAGGCTCATTGGAAACATCCATCAACTCCGGGACACTCATCTGCATTCGGAAGGCCAGTTCATACTGACTGATGCGGGTCGAGATTTCCGGATCAGCAACTTCAGTTTGCCGGAGTCGGTTCAAGGCACTGGCGGTATCCACGATGTCCCTTTGGTTCTTGTTGCTGACACCTTTCGGGTTACGAACATAGAGAACCGGGTCGCCTGTAGAGTTGAAGTGCACTCCCTGATATTGCCCCGGAAGGAAACCACTGTGCCATTGGCGGGAAGCAATGGGTTGATTTTGCCCACCGCCAGTGGAAGTCATCACCACAAAGCCAGGCAGATTTTGCGAAGGAGACCCCAATCCATACAACAACCAGGAGCCCATGGAAGGACGTCCGCTGATGGTCGTACCGGTATTGAGAAAGGTGTGGGCGGGATCATGATTGATCGCCTGCGTGTACATGGACCTCACAATACAAATGTCATCCGCGATCTTGGGAATGTGCTGGAAGACTTCGCTGATTTGCTGACCGGATTGGCCATAACGGTGAAAGGGGAAGTACGGAGCCCGACAGGTCAGCTTTTTCCCCTGCAACTGAGCAATGGGTTGGCCTTTGGTGAAGGATTCCGGCATGGCCTTTCCATTCAACTCTTCCAACTTGGGCTTGTAATCAAAAGTCTCCAGATGAGATGGGCCACCGGCCATGTAGAGAAAGATGACCCGCTTGATTTTTGGGTGGGTATGCAGAGGATTGACCACACCATTCCAGCGAGGCACGTCGGCTCCGGCATGCAGAAGGTCAGTTAAGGCGATGCTGCCGAGGCCAGCAGCGGTTTGGTGAAGAAATGTGCGACGGAACATGGCGGAAAATCAGTTACGGGTAATGGTTTCGTGGAGATTCAGGATGGTACGGGAAACGGATGTCCATGCTGCCAGTTCGACAGGATCGTGTTCACTATTGTAAGGCGACTCCCCATTTTTCAGAAGCTCTTCAGCGGACTTACGATCCTCTGAGAATTCAGCTCGGTGACGCTTCAGCAGCTCAAGAAGTAAATCGGTTTCCTGTGCAGAAGGTGTTCTGGCCAAAGCCAATTGAAAAGCAGTTGCAATCCTTGCGGAATCATCTGGGCCTTTCTCTTCCAGTAATCGTTCGGCAAACTTTCGGGCGGCTTCCACATAGGTCGGGTCATTCAAAAGTACCAATGCCTGGAGCGGCGTGTTGGAAATGGGTCGTTCCGCAACGCACTCTTCCCGGCTGGGAGCATCAAAAGCCTGTAAACTGGGATGCCAGAAGCTGCGACGCCACAAGGTGTATACTCCCCGGCGGTAGAGCTCCTCTCCACGATCCTGATTGTATCTGCCGGTATTGTAGAGCTTGAACCAATAGTTGGCCGGTTGATAGGGTTTTACGCTTCGACCACCAAGTTTTCTGGTGAGCAATCCACTGATGGCCAGGGCATTGTCACGGATCAACTCTGCTTCGAGACGAAAGGCCACCTGTCGCTCAAACCACTCCCCCGAAGTGGAGTGACTTGAACTTCGTTGGTACGCTTCGGTCAGGACAATCTGACGGATCAGGCGTTTGATATCCCAACCATTGTCCATGAAATCCACCGCCAGCCAGTCCAACAATTCCGGATGAGTCGGCCAGGAACCTTGTGCACCAAAGTCATCCAGGTTTCGGGAGAGCCCCTTGCCAAAGAATAGTTTCCAGATGCGGTTGACAAAGACACGGGCCGTAAGGGGATTTTTCTCGGAAGCAATCCAGTTAGCCAGATCCAGACGGGTGGCTCGTTCTTCTCCAACTTTCAGTTCCCCAAAATAGGCAGGGATCGATGGCTCCTGAACCGGTCCGGTATCATCCAGCCAATTTCCTCGGGGCAGAAGCCTAACCATCCTTGGCTTGGCCTGCAAAGTCACCAGAGTTTTGGGCCAGGACTTGGTATCATTGACCTTCTTCAATGCCTCCTCCAATCGCTTTTTCTCCGCATCATCCTTGGCAGCTTCGATCTGTTGCTGGAGATCCGACTGCTTTTGCACAATTTCCGAAGTTTTCATGGGAGTGTGCTCCGGGTAGCCCACTCCCCTCTCTTTGATATCTGCAAAGAAGGCCGCAAAGGAATAAAAGTCCTGCATGGTGAACGGGTCATATTTGTGATCATGGCATTCAGCACAACCCATGGTGGTGCCCAAAAAAATGGCTGAAGTGTTGCGAACCCGGTCTGCCGCATACTTGGCAACGTATTCCTTGGCCTGGGCTCCGCCTTCGCTGGTGGTCTGGATCAATCGATTGAAACCGGAGGCAATTTGATAGGAGATCTTTTCTTTCTGATCACCCTCCAGAAAATCCCCAGCCAATTGCTCCACAATGAAACGATCATAAGGCTTGTTGGCATTGAAAGCATCAATCACATAGTCGCGATACATCCAACAATCACGAAGACGATCCTTATGGTATCCCACGGAGTCTGCATAGCGAACCAAGTCCAGCCACATGATGGCAAGCCGTTCCCCTAAATGGGGGGATTCCAGCAGCTGATTCACTAATTGTTCATAAGCCTCCCGTGATGGATCTCTGGCGAAACGTTCAACCACCTCGGGTTCAGGAGGCAGCCCAAGAATATCCAAATGAGCCCGACGAACCAGTGTCCGGGGATCCGCTTCTGGAGCAGGCTTCAACTTTGCGGCAAGAATCGGCTTGAGAAGGAATTGGTCAATGGGTGAATGCTGTTGGTAAGCCTCGGGCAAATCGGGTAATGCCGGGCGACTGGGAGGAATCCAGGCCCAGTGCCCTTCCCATTTTGCACCTTCCAGAATCCATTGCTTCAGGATCTGCTTTTCCCTGGCAGATAAAGGCTTATTCACCTCAACCGGCGGCATCACTTCATCCGTATCAGCATGGTGAATTCGCAAAAAAAGTTCACTCTGCTCCGGTTTTCCACGAACGATGGTCGGGTTGTCCCGGGGTGCAAACAGCCCCTCTTCCGTATCCAATCGAAGTTTGGCTTTTCGCTCATTTTCATCCGGCCCATGGCAAGTGAAGCATTTATCAGAAAGAATCGGGCGTATGTCGCGATTAAATTTAATCTGCTTCGGCCCTGCATGGAGAAGAGCGGAGCAGAAAACAAAAGGAATGAGAAACCTGATGACTTTCATGATTGGGCTTGAGAGAAAAGAAAGATAAAGTTGTGAAGCAGATAACAAAAGAGGGGATTTTTCGGTCAAATCTCTTGTTTTTCTTATTTTATCATTGTTTACAGGCTTGCCTTGCGACCCCAAACTTCAAAATCTACGCTCCAGCACATTCTCCCACACCCAACATTCCCTAAGCTCCCCAAACGCTAAGATATGGCCAAATACCGCTACACAGCGATCGACACCGAAGGTAATCAAAAAACTGGTAGAGTTACCGCCGGAAGCCCCGAAGAGGCACAAGGAAAACTGGAAGCCAACGGTTTCTTCGTTCAGGAACTGGAGGAAGAAGTCAAAGCCAAGCGGGGCGGAGGCCGAGCCAAAAAAGGCCAAAAGGGTCAACAACTGGCAAATGAAGCTGCTGACGAATACTCAAAGACAAAGAAGAAAAAGAAACGCCGCGGTAAAGTTGGGCGTGATGAACTGACAACCTTTACCCGTCAAATGGCCACACTTCTCTCTGCAGGTTTACCTCTTTTGAGAAGTCTGGAAGTCATGATCCGGCAGGCAAAAAATCCTGCGATGAAGGAAGTTCTGGAAGGATTGGCCGATTACGTCCGGTCAGGTAACTCCTTCTCCGATGGATTGGAAACCAACCCCAAACTCTTTGACAATCTCTACATCAACATGGTCCGTGCGGGTGAAGCCGGCGGTGTTCTGGAAATCGTTTTGGATCGATTGGCTGGATTCATGGAAAAGTCGGAAAAAACCAGAAAAAAAGTCAAATCCGCCATGACCTACCCGGCGGTTGTGGTAACCGTCGCCTTTCTGGTCGTGGGAGTACTGATGGTCTTTGTTGTTCCCCAATTCGAGCAAATTTTCAGGGATATGGCTGGAGATACAGGCATGCCGGCACCTACACAATTGGTGATCAATGCCAGCTCCTTCCTCGCCACCATGTTTACCAACATTTTCATCTTTATTCCAACGGTTGGGGCAATCATTGGAGGGTGGATTGGTTTTAAAGCTTTTGCCAACAGTGCTGTAGGGAAAAAGATACTCCATCGCCTCTTCATGAAATTACCCAGAGTCGGAACCATGGTGGAACTGGTAAACATGGGCCGCTTTTCGAGAACCTTTGGCACACTTATGGACAGTGGAGTCCCCATTCTCCAGGCAATGACCATCAGTACTGACATTATCAATAATGTTCACTACAGTGCCTCGCTCCGGAAAGTTCACGACAGTGTCCGCGATGGAGAATCCGTCACCGCCCCGATGCAACGTGACCCCATCTTCCCGGTCATGCTGGCCAGTATGATTGAAGTGGGAGAAGAAACAGGACAATTACCGGAAATGCTCAACCAAATTGCAGATGGCTATGACGATGACCTGGACAATGCCGTAGGTGCCATGACCTCCATCATCGAACCCATCCTCATCGTTTTCCTCGCCGTAGTCGTTGGCTTTATCGTCATTGCCCTCTTCCTCCCGATTATCGGAATCATGCAAAACATGGGCGGTTAAGAAGTCCGAAGGCAAAAACCCTCCACAACTTCCATTAAACAAAGACAACAACCCTACAACCCAGTCACTATCATGCAGAAAACAACTCGCAGAAACCTCCTTAAGTCTGGTGTCGCCGCAGGAGCCGGACTCTCCCTCACCACCCATTTCCAATCTACCTGGGCAGGCGTCCAGGGGTCCAACTCTGCCATCCGGGTAGGTGTGATCGGTTGTGGAGGCAAAGGTTCCGCTCATGCCCGCCACCTCAAAAGCCTCAAAGACAGCATGAACGTCCGCGTCACCGCAGTCTGCGATCCAGACACCGTCGCCCTCGACCGCCAGAAAAAAACTTTCGCCAATTCCAAAACCAAGCTCAACACCTACACCGACGTCCGCAAATTTCTGGAAGACAAAGAGCTGGACGCCGTCATGATTGCCACCCCCAACCACTGGCACACCCTTGCCGCGATCTGGGCCTTGCAAGCCGGCAAACACGTTTACGTCGAAAAACCCGTCTCCCACAACATCTGGGAAGGTGGAAAACTGGTGGAAGCGGCGGAGAAGTATGACAAATTGATTGTCCAACACGGCATGCAACGCCGCTCCGCAGAAGGATGGCACGAAATCATGGAGTGGATCAAAGATGAGCCACTGGGCAAAATGCTCTACTCCCACGGCTTCTGTTACAAACCCCGCAAAAGCATCGGCTTGGTCGACGGACCTCAGCAACCTCCCTCCACAGTCGACTACGACCTCTGGAGCGGGCCTCGTGGCAAACTGCCCATCATGCGCAAACGTTTCCACTATGACTGGCACTGGCAATGGCCTTATGGCAATGGTGACATCGGCAACCAAGGCCCTCACCAGCTTGACGTCGCCCGCTGGGCACTAGGCCAGGACACTCTCCCCTCTGCCGTCCTCAGTGTAGGTTGCCGCCTTGGCTACAAAGACAATGGAGACAGTGCCAACACCCAAATCGCCTACTTTGACTACAAACCCTGCCCTCTGATCTTCGAAGTTCGTGGCCTTCCCCGCAAAGGCACCGACTGGAGCAACGGCATGGACAACTACAAAGGCATCCGCATCGGCAATGTCATTCACTTCGAAGGTGGCTACATCGCCGAAAGTGGAGCTTACGACAAAAATGGCGAACGCATCAAAAAGTTCGGCAGTGTCAGCGGCCACGGACACCTTGAAAACTTCGTCAAATCCATCCGCGACGGCAAGCAACTGTACACCTCCAAAGTCCACCACGGGCACTGGTCTGCAGCGCTGGGCCACATGGCCAACTCCTCCTACCGCATCGGTAAAACGGCCGCTCCGGAAGCCATCAAAGAAGCGATCGGCGACAACGCAGACTTCCAGGACTCCTTCGACAGAATGGCACAACACCTGGACGCCAACGGTGTCGATATCGCCAAGGAAAAAGTCACCCTCGGCCCCGCCCTTTCCTTCGATCCCAAAACCGAAAAGTTCAGCGG
>CAYSOI010000259.1:0-6533 GCA_964432425.1 uncultured Opitutales bacterium
CGCCACAATGGCATTGTGGAGGTCGTCGGTTCGATCCCGATCGGCTCCACCATTTTTGAAGAGTTGGAAGCACCTTGGTAGCGTGGACACTCCAGTCCTCTTTATGAATCCAAAATCCAGAACCTGATTTACACACCCGGTGAAGACCCGATCGTGCCGCCGAGGACGAGCCTGACCTTGTGGTTATACTTACGGCGATCATCCTTGCCGCGGCTGATATTGTCGGCCCATTTCACAACTCGATTGATGACTGGACGGGCCTCCCAGGTGATGTGGGTGATGCCGGGGTCAGACCACTCGAAAAACTCACTCTGGTCGGTGCAGGCCAGAGAAACATCGTCCGGAGACGAAATTCCGAGCCGGGAGAGATGCTGAAAAACGGCCAGGCAGAGGGAAGGTTGGTCGACGATCAGGGCCGTCGGTGGAGTGACCCGGAAGAGGTCGTCAAACATCCGGTGAAACTCCTGCGGACTTTCCCCCCAGTCGGGGAGGTTGAAGGAACCGGTGGAGATACCGCGTTCCTCCAGGCGATCCAGAATCAGTTGTTCGAGGAAAGCGGGGGTCGGTCTTCGGCGTTCCCCTCGGGCAAGGATCACAATACGCTGATGCCCAAGATCCACGAGTCGGTTCGCCAGTTCCTCCATTGCGGGAGGCTTCTGTAGTGAGATGCTGGCAAGACGAGCGTGGGTGTTGCGGCCAAACAGGGCCAACGCCGGGGTGTTCTGCACGGCAAACCATTCCAGAACTTCCCGGGAACCCGCCATCACAACCCAGGCATCCGCCTCCGTTTCTTCTGCAAACCGGGTGATCCGCTTCACACTGAGCCCCAGATCGCACATCGTCTTCTCCGCAAAAATGGCATCATGACCGGTGTCCCGAAGCTGGTGCAAGAGATCAATCATATAGCTCGCCTTGCGGTCGGACTCCTCATAGAGCAGAATCATCACCCGCAGCTTGCGAGGCTTGGCCGTCCCTTCCGGAAGCACAATCCGACGCCGACGTCCAGCCCCCTGCGACTTTAGCACTCCTTCCTTAGCCAGCCGTTGCATCGCTTTTTCAACAGTCCAATGGCTGCATCCCAACTCTGAAGAAAGCTGGTCTCGCCCAGGAAGAGTCCCCCGCCATCGCCCTTCCATCATGCCCTGGTGAAGTAGGTCAGCAACCTGGTCGGTAAGCGAAGAAAGTGCTTTGGTTGACATCGCCAAAAGCTGTAAGGAAAACTGACAACTCAGCAAGGAAATTAGATTTGTAAAGCAGAGTCACCTAGGCAAGAAACACTCCTGTTGAATCTGAGAATGAGAAACAGGCAAACCGATTGGCCAACCGGTATCCTTTGGAGATATTGAATTAGGCAAAGTAGAAGAGAAAACAAAATGCGAAAACTTTCCATCACCGCAATGTGCCTGTGCATGTCCTTGACAGCAGAAGCCGAAGAGAAGCCTGGCAGTGGCATCCCTGACCTCACCAAGGGCGGAGAACTGACAAGAATCAACGAGCGTTGGGCTGGTCCATTGGGCATATACTGCGGAATGTGGCGGGCCAGGCAAAGGTCTGATGATCAGCTCTACATTCGCCAGCTTCTTGTCCAGTCCGTCGATAAGGGTTCACCTGCGGATGGGGTTCTGTTTGAAGGGGATGTGATCCTCGGTGCGGACGGTTCGGGAGCGGAAAAAGTTCCATTGTTTGAAGGGGCAGATTGGACGATGATTCCGATCTCCGAGGCCATCACCGAGGCGGAGGCCAGAGACCCAGCGCTGCTTAAACTTTTAATCTGGCGACCCATTCAAGAGGCTAAGGAGATCCCAAGTGGCAAGAAGAGTTCCGGGAAGCCCTCCAGTTTGGATGATTTGCTGGATCTTGATGAATCGGATTCCAGTAAGGACGATACATTGGATGGCTTTCAACCCATCCCGATTGAGAAACCAGTCGAACCCAGGGTAGGAGGAAAAATTAAGGGCAAAACGCTGACCGTAACCATTAAGCTGGAGCCATTGGGCCGCTACTCAAAGACCGCTCCCTACGATTGCCCGAAGAGCAAACGGATTCTTCGAAAGGGCATTCAGGCACTCTACGACGCAAACCAAGCGGACAAATCCGGCTTTGGAGTACTTTGCCTACTGGCTGCGGATGATCCGACCCATCCCGACAACGCAAAGTATCAGGCCAAAGCCAAGGAATGGGTTCACCAACTTGAACCTGGGGGCAACCCCTGGTTTTCAGGCCCAAAACTGATGGCTCTCTCCGAGTACTATATGAAGACCAGGGACGAGTCGATCTTTCCCAAGCTGGTCGAACAAGCCGAACATCACGCCAGGGGCGTAAGCTGGTTCGGTACCTCCGGCCACCGATGGTGTGAAAAGCAACCAGATGGCTCCGACAATGGCAGGATCGCAGGTTACGGCCCGATCACTTGCAGTGGTGCACTGGGATTCCTCGGACTTTCACTGGCTCGCAAAGCGGGCGTCCAAAGCCCGGCAGTCGAAGCCTCCCACCAGGCCCAGAGAATCTTCTTTGGACACTACGCATTCAGAGGGGGAATGGGCTACGGCGAGCACCCCTACGGAATCGGTGGTAACGGCGGTGACTACAACGGCAAGGCAGCCATGTCGGCACTGGCTCTTGGAATGGAGTCAGACCAGGAAGACAAAGCGAAGTTCTTTACCCGCGGGGCCACACTGGCCACCTATTCGATACGCCAATATGCCCATGGTGGTTCTTACTTTGGGCAGGTCTGGCACCCCATCGGTTCCATTCAGGGGGGCATGAAGGCCGCCAACCTACAGTTCAAGGAGATCCGCTGGCATCTTGACCTGAAACGCCGGTGGGACCACACCCGAATTTACGACTCCTCTGGCAACGGTTATGGGGATTTCAGTCATGCCGCCACGGCACTGATCTTCTATGCCGCACCGCTGAAGCAACTCTACATTACAGGCCGTGGGCAGAAGGCATCCCTCCAGTTCAGTGACGCGGAGTTTGAAGAGATTCTCGAGACCCAAAACTTCGACCCCACCCAATCCAACACCAATGAACTGCTTGCCGCACTCCCCCGTTGCCAGGGAATGCTCAGGAGCCGGGCCGGGGACGAGTTGGCACGTCGCGTCAAGGAGGAGCCGGATTCCCCGCAGTGGCCACTCCTCGTCGACCAACTCCTCGCCATGGCGGCGGACAAAAACCTTGCACAAACCGGACGTGCCGGAGCCTGCTACACCCTGATGAAGATCAAGGACAGAAGTCGAGACTCGGTCGCTACAATGAAGAATGCCGATATTGCAGCAGGCATGGTAGACTTGTTGAAAGACCCGGATGCCTACATCCGTTTTGCGGGAGTTAGGGTTCTACAGAAGCTGGCCCCTGAGTCCGTACGGCCTCATGTGAACGAGATTTTGGACGCCGTGATTGCAACGGGTCGCCCCACCTTCCCATTGAATGAGGAAGATCCCCTCCAGTGGGCTCACGGTGAAATGGGAGACTTGCTCTTCAATCGAGTGTTGAGCAAGAGCATTGATGGTGTGGACCGCACAAAACTACTTCCAGCCCTCCGTTCCCTGCTCCAGACACCCAATGGAGGGGCACGCAGTGCTTCTACCCGTGTCCTGAGCAAGCTCACAAGAGAAGAGGCTCTGGAAGTGGCTGACGTTCTGGTGGACAACATCCAGGTTCCCCCACCGGGCAACTCCATGTTCGCAGGGCAGGCCGTTTCCAACAGCCAGAGTGCCTTGGCCCAACACATGTTTGAAGAAGCACTGCCCTTGAGTGCTGCCTATGGTCCAGAGGATGCGATCAAAAACAAGATTCCGGAGAAGTTTGGCAAGGCGGCTCTGAACCTTCAGGCCGCGGAGGCATTCCTGCAGTCAGTGGGTGACCAAATCCTGATCCAGGCCATTGACGCCCGTGGTGTGGTCGAGGGCATCGGGAAGGGAGCTATGCCCCAGAAACTGTATAAGTTGAAGCGCATTGACGGGATTTATGCCGAGCACCCAAAGCTGACCCTCCCAGCTGCCCAAACCCGACTGCTCGTGGACGCGACCAATTTCGCCCGGCGCGACGAAAACGCAACATCCTATACTTGGCGGAAGGTCTACGGGGCTGGTAAAGTCAGCTTCTCTCCAAATGGCTCAGGGCAAAGTAAGCAGACCATTGTAACCTTCACGGACAAGAAGCCGGGAACGTACCGGTTTGAAGTCGCCATGTCCGATACCCTGGGGCTCAATGTCCTGCGCAAGACGGTGGATGTCACTTTGTTTGCACTGGGCGGCAATCTACCTGAAAACCGCCCGCCCCAGGCCAAATCCCAAACCCTTCAGGCTTCCCCAGGACTCCCGTTGCCCGTCACCCTTTCCGGACAGGATCCGGACGGCGATGACCTTGGGTTTGTTGTGACGAAACAACCTGCCCACGGAAAGCTGTCCGGAGTCGGCAGGAACCTGACCTATACTGCCAATTTCCGCGACCCCTTGCTCCGGCCGTTCCCCAACAAGAAAACAGTGGCGTCGGAAGGGCCAGGATTGTTGGACATCAATGCCCTCGATAATATTGGGAAAGAGGCTGAAAATTCATTGGATGACTTGCTGTCCGATTCAAAGAAGACGGTAACCACTGTCGAAGATAGCTGGACCGATTCTTTCACCTTCGAGGCCATTGATGGCCAGGGCAAGACCTCGGCAGGAAAGGTCGACTTCAGGGTGTCGGACGATAACGTGGGCGTGGCCATCTATGAAGGCTTCGACTACCCCCAAGGTGCCGTCCAGGGTCAAGAGGGAGGCTCGTCTTTCGGCTTCGCCCGGCCATGGAATGGTTCCCGCGGTGACAAAAGTACATATTGGGTGGAAAGGAAACCCCGCGACATTGCCGACCCGGATCCTTCTTTCAGTTACCCCAGTATTCCTTCAACCGGAGGCAGGTTGACCGGGCAAAGCCATACCTCCATGAGCCGGTACCTGGATCGCGATATACTGGACGCCCACAAGTTACTGGATCCTGGCCAGGAGCTTTGGTTCAGCATCTTTGCCCAGGGGCCGGGAGGACAAGGCCGGTTGCGGTTCAGCCTCAAAGGCGGTAGTACGGAACTTGGATTTCGAATTGATGGGTACAGCATCCATGCAAGCCATCAGGGGGAGCCAGCGGGAACATCCCGTAACCCCTGGTCCCGGTCAGCACCGCTCCGGTTCGAGGAGGAAGCCCCAAACATGATCATCGGACACTGCGCCTGGGGAAAGACGGACGGGGATCCGGACACGCTCAAAATCTTCCGCGTCTTCATTGCTCCTGGCTACGGACCCATGGTCCTGAAAAATCCGGCGTGCGTCCTGGAAGAGGTCATCCCACAGGAGAAACTCAACTCCGTATTTCTTGAGTTTGGCGCAGACAATGCCGTCGATGAGATCCGCATCGGCCCCAGCCTGAACAGCGTGTTTCTGGGAACAAAGCCAATGGTGGCACAGGCGGAGTGATCGGGTGCTGTTGGAAGGATCCAGACAAACACCAAATCGATACAGGATGGAGTTTAAACAATTACAGGAAAATCTTGAATACATGAAAATTCTGAAGCCTACAGGAGCGGGGACATTCCTGTCCCCGTTTGATACAAGGGACAGGAATGTCCCTTCTCCGTTGGTTCGCCTTCAATCATTCACAGAATCCCAAAGCCCAACGGGCTTTTGTATACTAGCCCAGGGCAGCGCCCTGGGTGGATTGATGAACTCAAGTTTGCAGGCTGTAGGCCTGCCTCATACATGACCACGACCCACGCGTTCCCGATGTGTAATCCCTGCTTTATGCAGCAGACTTTCAGCCTGCCAATTGTTTCAATCCCCGCACCCAGGGCGTTGCCCTGGGCTAGTATGCACGAGCCCGTTGGGCTCCCCAAACCATTAGTTCGTTGAACTCTAACCGTAGATTTCAAGTGCATCGGGCGCAAAATACATGCTACCGATTGGTAGCACCCCAGGAGCGCGGGTTTGCAACCCGCGGCTATAGGATGGCTGAAACTTGCGGCATGCGGCGGGTTACAAACCCGCCCTCCTGTGGTGAAACGACATACAGAACCAGCAGAAAGCAAACACACCATTTCAATGCCCAAAGACCTATTTCCATTGGGTAGAAGGACACAAAAATCCACATGATGAGAATGATACATTTCCGGTTTCTAACCCTTGCGCTCTTGCTACTACACGGGGCGATCGCCTTTGCAGATGAATTGAGATTCAGCCTCCACTATGGGGACAACATGGTGATCCAACACGGGAAGCCCGTAAACGTTCGCGGGTTTGCCGACAAAGGCGCGGAAGTTACCGTAAGCTTCTCAGGGCAGGCCAAGAAGGCGAAAGCGGACGACAATGGCGAATGGTCCGTCACTCTGGATACGCTCCCCGCAAGTGACAAAGGTGCCGAATTGGTTGCCAAGTCTGGAGGGAAGGAAGCCAAGCTTCAAGATGTGCTTGTCGGGGATGTTTTCCTCTTTGCCAGGCAGACAACAATTGATGTCAGCCTGGGTCGGGATGAAGCGGGCAGGAAAGCTGCGTCCAGCTTGC
>CAYSOI010000260.1:0-2129 GCA_964432425.1 uncultured Opitutales bacterium
TTCGTTCCTCACTTAACCCCAGGCTAATGGCTTTGATCCCTTCGGGATAATGGGGCACTCATTTGTTGTGTGGGCATGTGAGTGGGCAGTCTGTTTGATTTTCTCCTCTCACTTGGCTCAAGCTTTTTCGGTTTGGTCTTTTCGATTCGTACTCCAATCCTGCATTCCTGCCGTGTTCGGAGTTTGGGTAGTTGGTAAAGCTTTTTGATGTCAGCTTCTCCCGTAAAGGTAGTGGCTGTGCATTAAATGACCTGTGTCGGTACAGCAATTGATCAAAAGCGGGTTAAGGGTGTGTTGGGAATCGACACAGTAGTTTTTTTCTGAACTTTTGATGCCTGTGAGGGAAAGGAGAGCTTTGTCTATGGAGGGTGTTGGGGCTATGTTGGCATCTCGTATGCTTGGTGAGTTCTATTGCCCACTTACTGTATTTGTGAAGAACCAATCCGAACGCCCAATGAAACGAACTGATGTCTGCAAAGCCTTGCTTGTCTCCCTTCCAGAAGTAACCTGCCGAAGTTTAATTTGTTATGAGTGAATTTGTCAGTACCCGCCTACCTCCCTTGCACCGGCGGTCTGAGGTTGAAATCCAGCATTTTCTTCGGGGTTTTCCGGACGAGGCACTGTCCAGTGCTCAGGAACTGCGGACCCGTTGTGACGACTCGACTCTGGAGACCTGCCTTTTCGGTTTGCTAACTTTTTACCTGCCCAAAGGTACGGAGCCGGAGACGGTTCAGAATTTGCCGGATGCCCGGCTTCGCGAGGATCTGGGGCTGGATTCTTTGGCGTTGTCCGAAGCCATCTTCAAGATCGAAGAACTTTTCGACATTTTTATCGATAATTCGGAACTTGCGGACGTATTGACCATCGCGGATGCACGACATTTATTGATGGAGAAGCTGGAAGCCCGGGATGAATAAAGTTTTGGTCACAGGGGTTGGTTTTGTTTCCAGCATTGGTGTTGGGCGGGAAGAAGTTTTGTCGAGTTTGAAGGAACTGCGGCATGGGTTTGCCCTCCAGCAACTTCCTGGTGATGGCATTGGCCCAGAGTTGGTTTGCGGAAAGGTCGATGGGTTTGATTTTGGAGGTTCCGAGAGTCGGGACTGGCTGTTTCCCGGCTCGGATGAACTGGACCCGGCTTTTCTCAGCTGCCTGTCTCCACATGGTGCCTTTGCCCTGGTTGCTTTGGAAGAGGCGTTGGATCAGGCCGCTGTGGATCGAGCAGATTTTGGGGATGGGAGAACCGGGCTTTTTTGTGCCTCGGCCGGTTCTCCACGTTTGATGCATCATCATCTCACACGGATGGCTGCTACGGGTTGGAAACGTGTTTCGCCGACGGGCATTGTCAGCTCGATACCGGGGACTTTGAATTTTAACCTCGCTGCCCACTACGGTGTTCGAGGGGCAAGCTGTGGGTTTGTCTCTGCATGTACGTCATCAAGTCATGCCCTTGGGTATGCCTTTGATGAGATTGCCCTTGGTCGGCAGGACAGGGTGTTGGTGGTTGGTGCGGAGGAGGGGGAAGCGGAAAGTCTGCTTCCATTTCTGGGAATGCGGGCCCTCTCTTCCAATCGGGATCCTGCCACCGCCAGTCGGCCTTTTGATCGAAAGCGTGATGGGTTTGTGGGGACAGGTGGAGGGGCTGCACTGGTTTTGGAATCAGAGGACTTTGCCTTGCAACGGGGAGCAACCGTTCTTGCCGAAATGCGTGGTTGGGGGCAGGCATCGGATGGTCATAGTGTGGCGGCTCCGCATCCGGAAGGATTGGGCATTCGAAGAGCAATGGAAAATTGCCTGGATGCGGCCCATGTGGATGCCGGGTCCATTGATTGGGTGAATGCCCATGCGACTTCCACGCCAGCGGGTGACCGGGTTGAAGCTTTGGCATTAAAATCACTCGGATTTGCTGACGAAGGAGTGGAAACCATGATCTCCAGTACCAAGGGACTGACGGGCCATGGGCTCTCTTATGCGGGAGCCCTGGAGGCTGCGATTTGTGTGCTGTGTCTGACCGAGGGAATGGTTCCTGGGAACGCCGCACTGAGTGAGCCGGATCCTGCCTGTGAGGGGCTGGCCCTTCCGACCCGAACCGAACAAAAAGACCTTCGCTTCGTCCTCAACAACAACAGCGG
>CAYSOI010000260.1:2229-6497 GCA_964432425.1 uncultured Opitutales bacterium
TGTTTGCCATTTCCTGGATCGGGATGCTTCTCGGCGTGATTTCCGGAGCGGTGATTGGCCTGTTTTTTCATCGGGAAGACTGGATGGGCGGCTACAACAGTTACCGTCGTCGTTTGACTCGATTGGGGCACATCTCCTTCTTCGGGCTCGGCTTCGTCAACTTCTTCTTTGCCACGACCCACCACATCGTCGGAATCGGGGCTTCGTATGCGTTTCCTGCGGCTGTGGCTTTCACCATCGGGGCGGCGACGATGCCGACCTGTTGTTTTCTCAGTGCCTGGCGGAAACCGTTTCGCCATCTGTTCTTCATCCCCGTCTGTAGTGTGTTGGCGGGAATCGTTCTGACTCTGGCAGGCTGGCCATGGGCTGCTGCGGGTTCAACATCCTGACCGAAAATACCATGAAACTCGGACTCATCGCAATGAGCGGCGTTCGCTGCTACAACAAGGAATTGATGGACTACGGGCTGACGCTTCCGGGGTTTGTCGAACGGAGCAAAGTCATTGCTTCCCTGCCAAGCCTGGGTCTGCTGACTCTTGCCGGTATGACACCGGATGATT
This sequence comes from uncultured Opitutales bacterium, assembly GCA_964432425.1. Classification (GTDB taxonomy): domain Bacteria; phylum Verrucomicrobiota; class Verrucomicrobiia; order Opitutales; family JABJCN01; genus JAYPDO01. Next base: position 2,790 of record CAYSOI010000260.1, read on the forward strand.
TTGAAATGGAATATGTGGAAGTTCCGGACCCGGATTCACTGGGTGACGATTTGCCTGGGGAGTTTGATGTCGTCGCAATCTCGAGTTTTACCTCGATGATCAAAGATGCGTACGCCCTTGCGGATCGTTATCGAGCAGCTGGCACTACGGTGATTCTCGGTGGATTGCATGTGACCCTGATGCCCGATGAGGCGGCCCAACACGCAGACATCATTCTGATTGGGGAGGCGGAACCTCTTTGGCGGAATATCCTTGAGGACCTTCAACAGGGTAAAGCCAAGCCCCGCTATGATGCCCGGGGGACGACCTTTGATTTCGCCCATTCGCCCATGCCGCGATTTGATCTGCTCGACATTTCGCAGTACAATCGACTGACCGTGCAAACCCAGCGGGGTTGCCCCTTTGACTGCGAATTCTGTGCCGCATCCATCCGGCTCAACCCGAAATTCCGCACCAAGCCCGTGGATCGTGTCATGGCGGAGATTCATGCAATCAAAGACATCTGGGCACATCCCTTTATCGAGTTTGCCGATGACAATACTTTTGCCAATAAGCGTCATGGTCGGGAACTGGCTGAAGCTCTGGAAGGCGAGGGTGTGCGATGGTTTACGGAAACGGACATTTCGGTAGCCGATGACCCGGAGTTGCTCAAAGCCTTGTCTCGAAGCGGTTGTGCTCAAATTCTGATCGGACTGGAAAGTCCACAGTTATCGGCACTTTCGGGGGTCGAACAAAAGACCAACTGGAAGCAAAACCAGGTCGAGCACTACAAGGATGCAATCCGTCGGATTCAGGACCATGGTGTAACTGTGAACGGTTGCTTTGTACTGGGTCTGGACAACACGGACACCAGTTCCTTCGATGCGATTTATGAGTTTGTGGAGGAAACCGGGCTCTACGAAGTCCAAGTGACTTTGATGACTGCCTTCCCTGGGACGCCACTGTATCAGCGTCTTCTGAAAGAAGGGCGGATACTTCAGGACGGAGCATGGGAACTTTGCACCCTTTTCGACGTGAATTTCCAGCCGAAAAACATGAGCGTCCAGGAGTTGGAAAAGGGGTTTCGCGAACTAGTTGGCCGAATCTACGATGAAGACTTTATTGACCGCCGCCGCCGACGTTTCCTCAAGCGTCGAAATGAGATTCGGCAGGAAGAGGCGGTGTCTACCAAAGCTTCATGAAGCAGTCTCCACTCTTTGAATGTCGAATGGGGAGGTTTTCTCAGCCCAACATTTGAGGCGGACAGGAATGTCCACCCTCCCATGATCCTTGCATGAAGATTTCCCGTCACATCTCCACTATGATCCGATGGAGGTGGTGTGTTCTCTCGATCTGGCTCGTTGGAGTCGTGGCTTCTGCCTGGGTTTATGTTGCGAATTTTCGGATCGATAACTCGGTGGCGATCTGGTTTCTCGAAGATGATCCGGAGTTGGATTCCTATCGAAAGCATCTTGCTGAGTTTGGTGAGCACGAATGGACTTATGTCTGGCTTCAGGCGGATTCGATCTACAAACCGGAGTTTCTTCGCGACCTTCGTAGTCTTTGTGACCAGATTGAATCCCTTGAGGATGTCAACCGGGTAACCTCTCTTGCCGATGCTGGAGGGTTTCGGGCCGGCATCGGTGGAATCCCCATTTTCCAGACCTTTGACTCTGCGGAACTTCAAGAGAAACTTCCGGGAAACCCACGATTTGAAGGCCGGATCATACCGAGAGATGATGAGCGTTTCACCATTGTTGCGGTACAGAATGCCAACAAAATCGATGAGATCGAACCCTACAGGATTCAGTTGGTGGATGCCATCAGGGAGGCCGTTTCCAGCTACCCCAGTGTCCTTGATTTTGGAATTGCCGGCACGACCATTATCAACTCCGAACTCAACCGTGCCGCCAAACGCGACATGTTCATCTACTATACGCTGATCACGGCATTCGTCGTGATTGGTGGAGGGCTCACGTTGCGACGAGTACGTGATGTGGTGGTGCTTTGTGCGGTTGTACTGGGTTCCTTATTACCCGTCATGGGTACCATTTCTGCGTTCAACCTGCCCTTTAATCTGATCACGGTGATGTTGCCGACCCTACTGGTCACGGTGAGTGTTTCTTACCTGATTCACTTCATTATCGAATTCCATGTTTTTCGTCGGGACCACCCTGATTCACCCACGGCTCTTGCTCTGACCTTTCGCCGGCTTCTGCGTCCCGGACTCTGGACAACCCTTTCCACCGCGATTGGTTTTTCCTCTTTGATTCTGAGTCCGGTTGCACCGATTCAACACGTCGGGGTTTTTGCAACCATGGGAATCGTATTGGCCTGGCTCAATACCATCACGGTTGCCCCGGCACTGTTGAGTGTGTTCTGGCCATCTTCTTCAGAAGTTACGCAGCAGCCAACGGAGGAGAAGGGGAGTCCACTATTGGGGTGGTTGGAGCAACCGCATCCTGCCCTTGCCCTGATTCTTAGTGCGGCATTGCTGGCGGGAACCTTTGGGCTGCTTCGACTGGATGCCGATACGGATTATGTGAAATTCTTTCGCCCTGGCAGCCCTGTGCGGAGCGACTATTCACAACTGGGTAAGTTGGCCATGCCGGGTGCATACCTGACGGTGACTGTCCATCTTTCTGACGATACACGTTTAGCGGACATTCATCGTCATCAAGCCATGCAGGATTTTGCCGATTCCCTGAAATCGCTTCCCGGCGTTCTGGATGTTCGCAGCCTGGACACCTGGATCGGGGAGATTACCTCACAATTGGGCACCAACTCCTCAGGGAAAGCTGGACTCTTGTTAGGGATGTTCAAGACGGGATTGCTGGGGCCCAGGGATCTGTTTCTTTCCGAGGATGGTCGCAGGCTGCAAATGTTTGTCATGACCGGCTCACTGAGTACGCGTGACATCAACCAGTTCCGTGACAACCTCATGACCCTGGCGGTGGATTATCCTGAAGGCTGGGAAATCTCCCTGACCGGAACCAACGTCCTCTGGGGCAACATGGATGCCCATGTTGTTCGGACTCAAATGCTCTCTGTCGGCATTACGGCGACGGCTTTGCTGATTCTGCTGCCTCTGGCATTTCGTTCCTTGGTTTTGGGCTTGGCCGGATTTGTTGTCAGCTTCGTTCCCGTCCTCTGCACACTCGGGCTGATGGGCTGGCTTGGACTGCCCGTAAATATTGCCACCTGTCTCCTCGGTGGCGTGGTGATTGGACTCGCCGTTGACGATACCATCTACTTTCTCCTGCGTGTTCGGGAAGGTGCCCGGCAGGGAATGTCTGTCGACGATGCGATCCGGCATGCGACCTGGTCCACGGGACGTGCCATGATCAAGACGTCCCTCATCCTGACCGGAGGCTTTCTCACCATGGTCGCCTCGGATTTTATGCCCAGTGTCTACTTCGGCATCTTCTTCGCCTTCAGCATCCTCGTCGCCCTTTTGGCGGATTTGATTGTCTTGCCGTTTTTCCTGCGGATGGCACCGGGGACCTTGGTGAAACGAGTCGCGGAAAAAGGGTGAATCCTGAAAAGAATCGGATTCTCACTCCAAACCTGAACAGGTGGCAGTGGTGGCAAATTCCGATGGGAGCCTTGGGAAGGTTTGGGCGGTCAAAACATCTTGGGCATACGGGCTCTTTTGTTGCATTGTTTCGGCATCCTGCTAGATCACCGATCCATGATTTCAATTCCTCAAAAATTCTTTCTCATTCTGTC
>CAYSOI010000261.1:0-1269 GCA_964432425.1 uncultured Opitutales bacterium
TAGGCAAGGTCAACAGATGGCACTCTTATTGAGGCAGGTGCGACCTCACATTTCTAAGCTTCCGCAGCCCGCTTGGCTTCCCGTTTTCTTTCATTAAAATCAAGAAGACGTTTACGGAGGCGAATCGTATTTGGAGTGGCTTCCACCAGTTCATCCTGTGCGATGTACTCAATCGCCCGTTCCAAGGAAAACTTGAGCGGCGGAGTCAGGGTTTCGGTCTTATCCTTCCCTGAGGCTCGGTGATTGGTTACATGCTTCGTTTTGGTCGGGTTGACCGGGAGATCTTCTGTACGTGGATTTTCTCCAACGACCATGCCTTCGTAGACCTTGTCACCAGGGCCAATGAAGAGCTTCCCCCTAGTCTCAATGTTGCCGAGGGCATAGGTCATGGCATCCCCCTTCTCGATAGATACAAGGGTGCCGGTGTGGCGAGTTCGAATGTCTCCACTGTCTGGACGATATTCTTTGAAAAGGTGAGACTGGATCCCTTCCCCATTGGTCAGGGTCAGTAATTCAAACTCAAAACCAATCAACCCACGAGTTGGAATGGTCATCTCAATGAAGGTCCTTCCGTTTTTGGCATTCATGGCCTCCAGTTGGCCTTTGCGGTTTGCCAAGGTTTGCATGCAGCCTCCAACGCATTCATCCGGCACTTCAATGTAGAGGGTTTCAAAGGGTTCAAACCATTTTCCATCTATCTGTTTTTTGATTACAGTTGGGCGGGAAATGAGCACTTCAAACCCTTCGCGTCGCATTTCCTCAACCAGAACAGCCACTTGCATGGCCCCTCTGGCACTCACCTTGAAAACGGAGGCATTTTCGGTTTCTTCCAGCTTGATGGAGATATTGATTCTAGCTTCTCGAAGTAACCGATCGCGGATTTCCCGTGAAGTCACCCGCTTGCCGTCCTGTCCAGCAAAGGGACCATCATTGACCGAAAAGAACATCATCACTGTGGGTGGGTCGACTTGAGTAAAGGGCAATGGTTCGGAATCTTCACTTGCAGCAATGGTCTCGCCAATATCAACCTCTTCAAAGCCGGAAAGCCCAACAATGTTTCCTGCGATTGCGGTTTCTGCCTCACTGGTTGCCAAGGCATTGTACTCAAAGATTTTGGAGATTTTGGACCGGATTGGATTTCCGGATTCCCGCAGTCGCCACACGGTGTCTCCCAATGCAACTTTGCCGGATAGAATTTTGCCGATGGCGATTCGACCGACGTAATCCGACCAGTCGATATTGGAAACCAGCATCTTGAACTCTCCCTCC
>CAYSOI010000261.1:1369-6497 GCA_964432425.1 uncultured Opitutales bacterium
GCATCCACCACCAGCATGACCCCATCCACCATATTCATGACCCGTTCCACTTCGCCTCCGAAGTCAGCGTGACCTGGGGTGTCCACAATATTGATGATGTACTCGTTCCAGCGAACCGAAGTATTTTTGGCTTTGATCGTGATGCCGCGTTCCCGCTCCTGGTCCATGGAATCCATCGCTCTCTCTGCGATCACCTGATTATCCCGGAAAGCACCGGATTGCCGAAGCAATTGGTCAACCAAGGTCGTTTTACCGTGATCAACGTGGGCAATGATCGCAATGTTGCGAATTTGTTCTGTCCGGGAGGTGGAGGGATTCATAGGGGGGCGGGAGATATACATTCCCTGATCGGTTGCAAGCCGTGATCACATTTCCTGTGATTTTTCTTTTGGACCGCCCCGGAGGAGCAAGGCTCAAATTCAGCTCAGACCCTTGGGAGCTCTTTTGCCCAAGTGTACACAAATGCGACGAATGACGGCTTCCGGAAGAATGTCCTCAAACTCGTACGACTTTTTGCAGCGGTTTTTAATCAGAAGCTTCAGACGAGGCACCTCAATCCCCAGATAATCAGCAAATTCATCCAGGTCCATCTCCGGTTTTTCAACAACCTCATAATTCTCCTGATCCTCAATCCCGGTGGATTCAGAATAAATCGGTTCTCCCCATGGTAAATGAGTACCGTACCGCTTGCATAATGCACGAATTGCAGATTTGTGCAAAATTTGTTCCGGCTCTGTTGGCCCCTGGATATCGATTAAGGCACGTAACGCTTCATCCAGCGTGATATCCAAAAAGGTAGCCATCATCCGAGGAGTAATAACAGAACTTTTACTGAAATGCTTGGGAATCGGGACGGGTTGTTCCCGATCCTTCAATTCCTTCAAACGTTGTTTTTCCTTTGTTGACAGCTTACTCATTGATCAAAAGAAGATCATTTTTTACGCACAAGTCCCGTCAAGGTTAATTCCACACTCTGATCAACTATGAACAAAACTCTCTGCACCCTCTTGTTTTCTCTAACCCTAGCCGCTCTTTCGTCGAGCCATGCAGAGGTTCGCCTCCCGGCTCTGTTTTCCGACAACATGGTGCTTCAGCAAGGGATAGAGTGCCCAATTTGGGGATGGGCAGATCCCGGGGAGTCCGTTACCATTGAGCTGAATGGGAAAACTCACAAAACGAAAGCCGACCAAGCCGGCCGCTGGGAGACCAAGCTTCAGAAACTTCTGGCCAGTAGCAAACCCACTACGATCAAAATAACTGGAAAGAATACTCTAGCGATTAAGAATGTGCTCGTGGGCGAAGTATGGGTCTGCTCCGGGCAGTCCAACATGCAATGGTCCGTCAACTCCTCAGATGATCCAGACCTGGAAAAGCTCACCGCTAATTTCCCAAACATTCGGCTCATTACTGTTCCACGTATTGGAACTCAGGAACCTCAGGATGATTTCAATGGACAGTGGGAGCCCTGCACACCTGATACCGTGGCAGAATTTTCTGCAGTGGGATACTTTTACGGTAGGCTCCTGCACCAAACACGACAAGTGCCCATAGGTTTAATTGATAACGCATGGGGAGGCTCCGCCTGTGAAGCCTGGATTCGCAGAGATTTACTGGAGAAACTTCCTGCAGCCAAACCCTACATGGAAACTTGGGCCAATACAGAAGCCAACTACGATGAAAAGAAAGTCCAGGCAACTTACCAAAAGCAATTGGCGACCTGGAAAGAACAAGTCGCCAAAGCCAAGGCAAACAAGAAACCGCTTCCCAAAGCCCCTCGCCAGCCCCGCAACCCTCTGATTGGTCAGCATAGACCGGCCAACCTCTATAATGGCGTATTAAAACCGCTGATTGGGTACGGCATCAAAGGGGCTATCTGGTATCAGGGCGAAAGCAATTCCAGTAGGGCCAAGGCCTATCGCGATGTTTTCCCTCTCATGATTCGCAGTTGGCGTGAAGAGTGGGGCCAGGGAGAGTTCCCATTCTATTGGGTGCAATTGGCTGACTTCAGAGATGAGTCCCCTGCTCCGCAAGATAGTAACTGGGCCGAACTCCGTGAAGCACAAACCCTCACACTGAAGCTCCCCAACACAGGGCAAGCGGTCATTACTGACTTGGGCGAAGCCCATGACATTCACCCCAAAGACAAGCAAAATGTCGCCAAGCGGCTGGCCCGTTGGGCATTGGCTCAAGATTATGGATACGAAATCGTACATCGTTCTCCGCAGTATAAAGCCCATCAACGAAATGGCAGTAAGCTCATCCTTCACTTTGATTACGTTGGCGGTGGAATGGATACCTTTGATATCCGCACCCCAATTGGCTTTACCGTAGCTGGTGATGACAAGGTCTTCCACCCCGCCCAGGCTCGGATTATTGGCAAAGATAAGATCGAACTAACATGCGCCAAAGTACCCAACCCAATCGCTGCCCGCTATGCATGGGCAGATAACCCCGTCGCAAATGTACAGAATCGGGAAGGTCTTCCATTAACCCCCTTTCGTACAGATGATTTTGCAATGATCACTGAGGGAAAATAATAATGAATGAAAAACTTCTATTATTAGGGTTATTAATTTCATTATTAGCACCTCAGGAGAACTATGCCCAAAGAGCCAATCCTGAAAATTTAGATACTAAGACAATAATCAAGAAGCTCTCCGACGAACGAAATATACTCTTAGATGAACTCAGAAAACAAGGGATTGAGAGGCGAAAACTGATGGCCCTCATGGCTAAAATCCGGAAAAAAGAAAAGATGCTCCGAGAGAAGGAGATGGCCATTCGCAAACAAATTTCCATATTGAAAAAAGAAGAGGAAATTGAGCTGAGACTCCAAAGAGTTGGTGACCTACAGCCAGATTCAACACCTCTAATTAAAGGCCCAATGAAGAAAGGAGACCTTCAAAAAGGCAATCTTTTATCAGTGAATCCCAGTGCGAAAGTTGTGACCATTTCAACACATAATGAAGACTCAGGTTTTGCAAATAACATCTACATCATTGGCGAAGACGCAGTGGTTTTATTAAATAAAGTCCCTGTTCCAATCGCAAGCCTTCCCCAGCATGCAAAAGCATCCTATTGGGTCCATCCACAGGATGCCTCCACGATTACATGGTTGGAAGTCCATAAAAATTGACCATATAAATTGTCACGGATTCTTGACATTCCATCTTAAATCAACAAAACGCCATTCCTTAAACCCTTCATCACCTATTAACCTATTATAATTATTTCCTATGGCTCAAAAGTGGAAACTCAAATTGCGTAAGAAGTTCACCGGCAAGAAAAACGGAAAGTAAGACCTCACCAGAACTTACTTCTGCAGCTAATCATATCACGCTGAACGTTCTTCTGAAAGGGCACAGTATTGCCGACATCACTCCTAGATAAGCCCTACATGGGTAACAGTGATCACTTGAAATTAGTGAATGTAATAAAGTGCATTCTACTAATTTTTACATTATTTCCTTCACTGACCTATGCATGGGACAGTGAAAACAAGGTTTCGATTGGGTTTTCCTCCGGTTTTGGAATTGACGCAAAGTTCAATTCTCCAGCAACCCCTTTTGCGGCCCCACAAGTCGAACAGTTAAGGATTTATGATGACGGGCATGTGGATACCACATCAACTAGTGGTGATTCATGGAACGCCAGTTGGATGGGGGGCAATCCCAGAAATGTACAAGGTGTAACGGACTGGAGTTATCTAAATGCTTCTCAATTTGAAACAACTTCCAGCACCCCTGGCACGTTAGCCTTCAATTATCTGCGCCCTAACACACAAACAACCAGAACTTTGACCGGTGATTCAGAACGTGTCCCAGGATACCACATTCGTTTCCGTAGAGAAGGTCGGGCAAGCGGAAATGTTTCTTTCGGGTTTCAAGCTGCTCTGGATTACCAGAAAATCGAAAAAAACAACCTCTCCTCAATCCTCACCGATGTAACCCTTTCTACGGACTATTACTCCGTGCAAGACCCTTCAACTTTTCCCGCAGCTCCCTATACGGGGACTCCTTCCGGGGCTCAGATTTCCGGTTCTGCCATCAACTCAGCACTTTCAACGACAAGCGGAGAGGTTGTATATGAAAATTTATTCGAAGCAGAAATGTTTATCCTTTCTCTTGGAATGGACCTGCAAGTAGAGATTTCTGAAAGAAACAACCTGCTTTTTGGGATGGGAGTATTTTATGCCCCTTTCAAATACGAATACCTCTTCAATGAATCTTACCGAGCTTCAGCTGGAGACCCTCTCGTACAATGGAGTCAAGGTTCAAGAAAAGACAATGATAGCTTGTTTGGCGCCTATTTTCTCTTGGGTTGGGAGTTTGCCCTCAACGACTACACAAGGGCTTATATCAACGCCCGCCACATGCACACAGATGCATGGCAAATGGAGTATTCCGAAGACCGCTCAATGTATCTTCAATTCAGAGAAAGCCTGTTCGTTGATAGCGGCATCAGCTTCCTCTGGTAATTCAGTTTTAAGACTGAAGTAATGGTGTCAGGGGGCGGACTTGAACCGCCGACCTACGGGTTATGAGTCCGTCGCTCTAACCAGCTGAGCTACCCTGACAAAATCAAGAGGTCGGCGATAATTTGATTTTTTATCTCCAAGTCAAGGGTTTGATGAGATTAAAATAAGAATTCAATCCACTACATTTTGAGGCACTGGGTGATGCCCATAAAAAACCATCGCTCATCAAACAAATCATCGTAGGTTGAATTGAGTACATCCATTAAAATAGGAAAACCAGATGTGGAGGATAAACTCACCCAGTTCGCATTCAAAGAAGCGACTCGAGAGCGTTAAGGAAGCGATCCACTTTTTCTTCGGTGGAGCTCTCCCCCATCAGGCCCACTCTCCAGACTTTGCCTTGAAGCGGCCCGAGGCCTGGACCGATTTCGATATTATGATCATTGAGAAGGCTGGTGCGGACATAAGCTTCATCGGCCTGTTCAGGTACACCTATGGCATTGAGCTGCCAAAGGCGATAGCCTTCACGGGCAGTCAACTTGAGTCCCAACTTCCCAAGGCCTGCCTTGAGCCGAAGATGGTTGGACTCGTGACGTTTCCAACGGTTTTCCAGCCCCTCCTCCAAAATCAGCCGGAGAGACTCATGCAGAG
>CAYSOI010000262.1:0-6444 GCA_964432425.1 uncultured Opitutales bacterium
TCGACGATTTTTTCCGGGGTTGCGCTGAGTTCATTTCCTCCTGATTTGCCGTTGCCGAGTTGGCCTTCAATGTTGCGGCCCATGGCCCAGAGGGAACCGCCTTCCTTGATGTAGAGGCTGTGGTGAGAACTGGCGGAAATGGCAATGACTCCGGATTCTTCAATTTTGACCGGGGCGGTTTTGTCGATGTTGGCATCAAAGGCATTCTGGGTGCCGCCGGATGTTCCGTCCCCGAGTTGCCCCATGACATTGGCTCCCCATGTCCAGAGGGAACCGTCTTCCTTGAGGAGGAGGTTGTGGAAACGGCCGGTTTCGATTTGTTGGGCACCGGAGTCGAGGACTTGTACGGGGACTTTGGAAGTGGTGCGGGAATTGTTGCCGAATTGCCCGAGGGAATTGTCTCCCATGGCCCAGAGGGAGCCGTTTTGCTTGATGAAGTGACTGTGGTACATGCCGGCGGCCACATCAATGATGCCTTTGTCGAACAACTTTTCAGGTGTCGAAATGTCAATCCCCTCATCAAATATAAACAAGGAGCCTTGGGATTTGCCGGTACCGAGTTGCCCCATGTAATTGTTTCCTGTCACCCAGAGAGAGCCGTCATTCTGGAGAAGGAGGGAGTGGTTGTCTCCTGCCGCGGCTTGCGAGAGGTCACCCGGAGCATTGGGATCGACCAGGGAAAGAATGCCGACTTGGGTGCCGGCGGGTTCATTTTCGGGGATGGTGTTATTGTCGAGGGTGATTTCCAGTGGTGTGTCCGCCACTTCGGTGAGAAAGAGGGGGATGTCCTGCGAGAAGGTGAGGCCATCTTTGTCAGTGGCCTGGACGTGTACGCTGTACTCGGACCGGGTGGAGAAGTCGAAGGTGGCGGAGCTGGCGGTCTGGAGGGTGACTCCATTTTGGGTCACCCGGATGCGGAAGAGGCTGTTGTCATCCGGGGCACCTTGAGGGGAGGAAATCAGGGCGAAGGTGTGCTGGTCATTGGCATCTTCCTCCTGGGCGGTGAGGATGCCGATGGTTGTATTGCCGGGGGAATCTTCGGGGAAAGTGTGGTTGCTGAGTTCAATGCCTGTTGGGGGTTCGGCAATGTCAGTGGCGGAGATGGTAAAGACTTTATCGGAGCTGAGGCCCCCGAAGTCTGTGCCCCGGACCCGGATGGAGTAGGTCGCCTGGGCTTCAAAGTTTAATGGGTAGGCCAGCATGAGGTAGCCATCCAGGATGTAGAATTGATCATTGTCGGTGTCGCCTTGGCCTGCCACGAGTTGGTAGGCGGGGGGAGCATGCTCGATCTGCATCTGGAAGGGGGTGTTTTTCCAGGCAGAATTGTCCCCGAGCTGGCCCCAACCATTTCCACCGGTTGCCCACATGGAGCCACTTTGCTTGATGATGAGAGAGTGTCGCATGCCTCCGTCAGCGGAGATCACGCCCTGGTCCAGGATTTTCACTGGTGTCAATTTGTCGATGCCGTGGTCAACGGTGTCGAATAAGCCTCCGTTGGTGTTGTCTCCCAGTTGTCCAAAGAAGTTGTCTCCCATGGCCCAGAGGGAACCGTCTTCTTTGACGAATAAGCTGAATTCTTCTCCGGCTCCTACGGAGAGGACGCCAGAATCGAGGATTTTAACAGGGTTTTTTCGGGTTTGCAGGGTTCCGTCCCCCAGTTGCCCTTTGTTATTTCTGCCCATGGACCAAAGTGAGCCGTCTTCTTTTACAAAGAGACTGTGGAGTTCTCCCGCGGCAATCCCTGTGACTCCTGATTCTATAATCTGCTGGGGAACGGTGACACCGGATGTATTTCCCAAGCCGAGTTGACCATAATTGTTTTCGCCAGCTCCCCAGAGTGAGCCGTCTTCTTTGAGAAACAAACTGTGACTGGTTCCTGCCGCTACGGCTACGCCTTCAGAATCGATGATTTGTTTTGGGGTGGATCTTTGGGTGAAACTACCATCTCCCAGTTGTCCGGACTCATTGTCTCCCATGGCCCAGATCGAGCCGTCTTGTTTGACAAAGAGGCTGTGGAAGTCGCCGGCCGCGATACTTTTCACGGATGTCGCAACACGGGTAGGTAAATTTTTGTCAATTCCTGAGTCCCAAACCGCGTAGGAGCCGCCGGACCAACCAGTTCCGAGTTGACCGTAAGTGTTATCTCCCATGGTCCAGAGGGTGCCGTCGTACTTGAGAAGCATGCTGTGGTTGAATCCGGCTTCGGCGGCCTTTACTCCTGAATTGATGACTTTTACGGGCTCCGGTTTGTCTGTATCTGGATCAATGGTATTGAGGTGACCTCCCGAAGTTCCGTCTCCCAATTGCCCGGAGGTGTTTTCCCCCATCCCCCAGAGGGAACCATCTTTTTTGACAAACAGGCTGTGAGATCTCCCGGCGGAAGCGTCGGTGACATCTGCATCATGTATGAGTCCCGGTACTCTTTTGTCTCCCGTTAAGCCGTCTCCGAGTTGCCCCTTGGTGTTGTCTCCGGTTACCCAGAGAGAGTCATCCTTTTTCAGGATCAGGCTATGGCTGTGACCTGCACCAATTCCGGCGATGTCCGCATCGGCGATTTTGGTCGGGGTGAGTCGTCGTGTTGTCGTGTTGTCTCCGAGTTGTCCGCGGTCATTCTTGCCCATGGCGAATAGGGAGCCATTGGTTTTCAGGACCAAACTGTGAGAGGAACCTGCCGCAACGGCCTTCGCTCCGGAATGGATAATTTTGACGGGGCTGGACGCTCTGAATGTGGAGTTGTTGCCGATTTGGCCGTAGTCATTATTCCCAAACGCCCAGACCGAACCATCGGTTTTGAGAATGATGGAGTGATGATCGCCAGCCTCTACGGCTTTGACCCCGGCACTGATGATCTTGGTCGGAGTTCGGATGTATGAGGAGCCGCTGGAGCCCAATTGGGAACTCACATTTCTGCCCATGCCCCAGAGGGAACCATCGGACTGGATGAACAGGCTATGATACTTGCCCGCAGCAATGGCAATGGCTCCAGACTCCACCACTTTTACTGCAAAATGCCGTTCTGTGGACGTGCCGTCTCCAATTTGCCCATAATCATTGTCACCAATGGACCAGACGGAACCATCGTTTTTCAGAAAAACCGTATGATTCCTTCCGGCAGCGGCGGCAATGACTCCGGAGTCTGCAATTTTGACGGGAGTGGAGCGTTTGATGTCGGACCCATCCCCTAGCTGACCGTAATCATTGTTGCCGGATCCCCAGAGAGAACCATCGGATTTTACGAACAAACTGTGGGTCGAACCTGCTCCAATCTGTGAGACGCCGGATTTCCAGACTTCCACCGGCAGGTCCCGGTCTGCGGTGGTGCCATCTCCCAGTTGCCCCCAACCATTGTAACCGTTCCCCCAAAGTGATCCATCCTTCTTGACGATCAGTGTGTGGCGCCAACCTCCCGTCATGGTCTTGACATCGTCCATGATGTTGGCGGCGATCTCCTGTCCGAAACGCCCGGAGTCATGATCGGTCAGGCTGAATCGGCCCAGATTGGTGCCGGTGGGTTGGTTCTCTTCGACGACCAGCTCTGAGTCGAACCCGATGTCCTCTGGAGGTTCATTGATATCCGTCAGGGTAATTTGGAGGGCTTGGTTGAATGTGTTTCCTGTTTTGTCCGTCACTTCCACCCGGATCACCAACAGGTGTCTGCTCTCATAATCCAAGTTGGCCCCGCTGGCGACCGAAAGGTATTCACTGGAGGTGACTTCAAAGTGAGCGTTGTCGTTCTTCGATCCATCGGCTTCCGGAATCAACTTGTATGAATGGGATTCCTCGGTGTCCGGATCTGCCGCATCAAATTTTCCGATCACTTTTCCCGCAGGAGAATTTTCCTCAATAACTGTGTTCTCCAGCGTAATCGCCACCGGAGCCCCGGCAACACACAAACCCTGCATTCCCAGAAGCCCCCAACATCGAACGGCCTTTCCGGGCTTAAAATTCTTTTTCAGGTCATGGTAGAGAGTCTTGAGAAACATGCCGGGAAGAAGGGGAGTCGGTTGGAACTAGGAAAGAATGAAACAAAGAAGGAGAACCTATGTCATCTCCTGCGAGGGGAGAGACCCAAAGGGCTTTGGGTACGAGAGAATGAACAGGGTGAGGGTCACAACTAAATCAATAGGATTTTTAATTTATGCACTGTTCATTTTGAGTGTTCAAGCTCTTTGTCGTAACTTTTAATAAACGTGGGTGATGTGCATGCTCGGATACGCCGTTGAGCGTGCTTCTCTGTGGAATGCATTCCATTATTTTAGAGCCAGATGTCGAAGATGAGGCTCACATGCTTCTATTGTCAGGCAATCCTTCTGTCGCATACATACTGCTTCATGCCACCTGCCTAATCCCGATATTACAGATTGGAAAACTCTCTTTTGGCTATTCTGAGGCACTTTTTATTTGTCCTCCCCTGTTTTCTGCGGCTAAGATTACCTCGATTTCATGAATGACGGCTGCCTCCATCTCCATTCAACAGGGAATTTGTCCAGGCGACAAATACTGAACATCGGTGGCATTGGGGCGATGGGGCTGTCATTGCCACAGTTCTTGCAGGCCGAAAAACTACAAAACCCGAAGGGCCCCGCCAAATCCTGCATCTTCATTCACCAATATGGCGGGCTGAGCCAACTCGACTCCTGGGACATGAAGCCCGAGGCTCCTCAGGAAATTCGTGGACCCTACAAACCGATCAAAACCGCCACCCCCGGTTTCCACATTTGTGAACTGATGCCGAAGCTGGCCCAGTTGTCCGAAGAATATGCTGTCATCCGTTCGATGACGCACACCGTGTCAGAGCACAAACAAGCGAACTCCATGTTACTGGCCGGGAAAGAGCAACCTGCCCGAGATGACCCCTCGTTCGGTGCCATGGTGACCAAGCTGAGTCCCTCCAATGCCAGCCTTCCCAGTCATTTGTGGTTGCAGAAATTTGGTGGTGGTGCAGCCCCTCCGGATCACACTTATCTGACCGGCGGCCATTTGGGGATGGCGTATGCCCCCATGTTGATAGGTGAGAGGCATGACGACAATCCCGCGTCGCCTGATTTCCGAGTTCGATCCTTCGATGCACCGAAGGGTTTGTCCGGCCAACAGCAACAACATCGTCAGGACTTGTTGAAGAATGTGCAGCAGCTCTCCGTTGCAGGAAATGGTCCAGAGTTTGAATCCTTTGAAATCCATCAACAACGAGCCTTTGAGCTTCTGCACGGAAAAGCCGCCAAACAAGCCTTTGCCATTGAAAAAGAAAGTGATCGAGTCCGGGACCGCTACGGAAGAAATCCAATGGGCCAGAACCTCTTGATGGCCAGACGGTTGATCGAGGCCGGTGTCAGGCTGGTCAACGTTGCAGCCTGGACAGGTTTGGCACCCGGTGAAAAGTTTGTCAGTGTAGAAACCTGGGATATGCACGGAAACGCCGATGTTGGCATTTTTGAAAACGGCTGGAATGGCTTGCCCTTCGCCTTGCCCCGTGCAGACCAAGCCGTCGCGACCTTGATCGAAGACCTCCGGGATCGCGGCTTACTCGACTCCACCCTCGTCGTTCTGGTCGGAGAGTTTGGCCGCACTCCCAAGATCAGCAAAGGGGCCAAACGCATTGGTCGCGACCACTGGCCCAACTGCTATTCCGCCATGTTGGCCGGAGCAGGGATCCAGGGCGGCAGTGTTTACGGCGAATCGGACAAGCAAGCCGCCTACGTCAAATCCAACCCCGTCACTCTGGAAGACTTCACCGCCACCCTTTTCGCCGCCATGGGCATCAATCCCGCCTCCCGCCTAAGCCGCGACGGCTTCACCTTACCTGCCAGTACCGGAAACCCAATCCAGGCCTTGCTTTAGAAATATAGGTCACATAGGTCCTATACGACCTATACCCGAAGCCGCCGATCCAAATTGCAGCGAAAATGATCGCATTCATTTTCAAGTCCCCATAAGGAGGAAAGATGATCATCAATCGTCGAAATCTACTTCAGGCTGGCATGGGTGCCGCCTGTCTCGGAGGAACTTCCGGACGGGTACACTCTCAACACAAAACGCCTCGTCCTCGCAGTAACCGCATTGCCGTCTCCACCTATTCCTATTGGCGATACCGCAGGGACACCAAGCTCTCCATCGAAGAGTGTATCGACCTCGCCGCAGAGACCGGTTTTGACGGAGTGGAGATTCTACACGTTCAGATGAACGGCGAGTCCAATGCTCAACTGCAATCCATCAAGCAACGTGCCTTTCGCAACGGCCTCGATTTGTGCGGGTTTTCCACTCACCAAAGCTTTGTTTCCCCGGACCCCGACTTTCGGAAGAAGAATGTCGAGCATACCCTCCACTGCATCAACCTCGCCTACAAGCTGGGCATCCCCACCATCCGCGTCAACACCGGCCGCTGGGGTACAAGTAAGAATTTCAATGAATTGATGAAGAACAAAGGCGTTGAGCCCAGACTCAAAG
>CAYSOI010000263.1:0-6438 GCA_964432425.1 uncultured Opitutales bacterium
TTTTTCAACCACTCACATCAGAAACCAGTTCCCATGCAAACATCCCGTCGAAATCTTCTTAAAAATACCCTTGGTCTCGCCACAGTTGGTGCCGCGACTCTACCCGCTACCTCGCAGGCAAAAGAAGGTCGTGGGGTCAAAAAAGGCCGCATCAATCAATCGGTGGTATCCTGGTGTTTTGCCAAACACTGGAGCCTGGACAAGACCTGTCAGATTGCCAAAGACCTCGGGTGCAAGAGTGTCGAGTTGGTGGGGCCCAAAGATTTCCCCATATTGAAGAAACATGGCTTGAACTGTGCCATTACCACCATCGATATGGGAGGCCCTCCATTCATCGAGGGTTGGAACAATGTCAAAAACCATGACAAGCTCTGGAATGTGACCAAGAAGGCCATTGATGCCGCCTCGGATTTTGGTTCCCCCAATGTAATCTGTTTCACTGGCTACGCCAACGGCATATCACCCAAAGAGGGCATTAAGAATTGCGTACAAGGGCTGAAGGCAATGGCAGGCTACGCGGAAAAGAAGGGAGTCTCCCTCAGCCTGGAGATGCTTAACACTCGTGATGATTCGGACCCCAATAAAGGCCACCCCGGCTACCAGGGCGACCACATTGATTACTGCATGGAAATCATCGATGGAGTGGATTCCTGTCACTTGAACCTGCTTTTCGACATTTACCACGTCCAGATCATGGACGGTGATGTCATCCGCCGGATTCATGAGTGCGGGGATGCCATTGGTCATGTTCACACCGCAGGCAACCCTGGCCGCGGCGAACTCGACGCCAACCAGGAGATCAACTACCCGCCCATCATGAGAGCCCTGCTGGATATCAATTACACAGGTTTTGTCGGCCAGGAATTCATTCCGACCCGGGATCCTCTCCAGGGGCTCACCGAGGCGGTGGAACTCTGCGACGTTTAGTTCCTTTTCCCTTTTTGGGGAGCCAACATAATCCGGGCGACACTGTAGACCCGGAAGACCGGCATGGAGAATTGCACTCGATTCTCCACTTTACGGAATCGAATTCTTTGCGGATTGAATTGTTCGGGTTCAATCACCTGGACCGCTGCGACCCTTGTGTTTTCCGGAAGGACGAAATCCACTTGGATTCCGCCTACCGGAATCGAGTTTTCATCTGCGGCACCACGTCCGGGATTGGGCCTACCATTGGCATTTCGGGGAAGCTCGACCCGATTGTAGTTTACAAAGTGAAGATCAATTTCCCCGCCATGGTCGGGCTGACTGGCGGAGACACGTACCGTATCCGGAGCCTGAATGTGGCTAAGGGAAGTGCGCAAATCTTCAGGCAATGCAAAGCCACCATCTTTGTATTCGATGATGGACTTGTACTTCCCTATCTCCACCTTCTCCGTCATATCATCTGGAATGACATTAAAGAGCAGGTGTTGATTGAGCAGGGCTCTCCCATCTCTGCGGAAGGCGTTCAGTGGCTCCAGGTTTCCAGCATGGACGGCTTTTCGGGGATAGAGCAGGGCCACTTCCGCATAGGAGGTATTGCCTTTGTATAGGTCCTTGTTTCGGTCGAGGAAGCCATAATAGGTGGCGAAGATGTGCCGGGCTTCGGGATCTTTGGTTCTGGCGTAAAACCCCATGGGTGAACCTCCATTGGCCACCAATTCAGAAATGGCCGCACGAATGCGGACTCCTTCGTATTTCCCTAAGGTAAACGGTTTGTTGCGAAAGGCCGAACGGATGTAGCGGGCCTGCAAAGTACCATCCGCCAGGACACCATTTTTCAAATCTGTGTGTACTCCACTGCTTCCCATTGAATACCATAGATAGCTTTCGTCTTTCCCCCAAAGTTCCGCAGGCAGGAGACAACGTTCATCTCCACTGATCTGACTGAAGTTACTGAGGTGATTCCATTGGGAAGTGATCAAGTCCGGCTTCAATGAACGGCCATATTCATGGAACACCTCGTCAAAGGCTTGTTTGTTCGAGATTTGAGACCATCGCAGCATCTCACGTCGCAGTGGCGTCGACTCCTCAGGCTTGTGCCAGCATACAATCTCCTCGAATTGATGCTTCTCCAAATCCGAGATACCAAAGTTGGTCTCCAACTCCATCGCCGAATGACGCTGGTCCATGTATTCGCGAAAGCCCTTTTGGCAATACTGGCAGAGACAATTCTTGCGGTAGAAGTAATTGGCGATAAATCCATCCACCCCGTTCTCCACACCCGCCTTTACCCAAGCTTTCAGAACAGACTGCCAATGCGGATTGCGAAGACAGGCGGAGTATTCCTTCATCCCGCCAATGCTGTAGTTGCTCATTTGGCGGGGGGAACCATCCGCATTCTTCTCCAGGAAATCGATGGGGTCGTCGACAGGAGGTTTGGGCCCCAGCAACTCTTCATCCCATAAATCGCGATACCATTTGAAGAACCCCCGTGGCCCCTGAGGGCTATCTGGATCTCCAACCAGAAACCCGACATTGAAATGCCCGATGACCTTGCTGCCTTTCTGCTGGAGCGTTCGATTCCGCTCCGCAAACCAATTGCGACACCCTCCCAGTCCCTTCATCGGGAAGTGTGCCGGGTAGCCACCAAACTGCTCGGTATGGGACAAACTGTAAAAGTGAGCACCGTAGAACCCGAACTGTGCCAACTCCGGCTTGGCCGCATCAATTAACTCCCAGTACTCCGGCCCCGTGTACTCCGCCCAATGAGCCACCATTGTCGTAAACTCGAATTCTGTGCCCTTGTCCTCTGCCCACAGAATGGCAAGGCTGGGAAATCCGAGTATACAGAAAACAGACAAGAGTTTGTGCATGATGAATGGTTTCAACTGGCGGAGCTACCGCTTGTCAAACCTATGGAGAAGGGTAAGGCACTCCCAAACTTTTTTTGAACACTTCACAGAAGATTCCAGTCAGTTATATCTGAGGAACTCTTCGTTGTTTCCAACTGAGAGAAAAAGGCCATGATGAGAACAACCCACTTACTGCTATGTGTATTGCTGTCGGCATGCTATACCAGTGCCCGAGATGCGGAAGTGGAAGCCATTGCCAATACGATTCTCGGAGAAGCTCGGGGAGAAGGCACTCAAGGCATGAAATTGGTCGCCGATGTCATTCATTCCAGAGTCAAATCGGAAGTCTATCCAGATTCAGCGATCGAGGTCGTCCGCCAAAGACATCAATTCTACGGCAGTCATTACAAATGCAAAAACTGGCAAAGTACAGAAGCCGTTCTAGCGGTGAACCTGGCAAAACGCCTGATCAAAGGGGATGATCCGATTCCACAATCCCAATACACTCACTTTTGGAGTGGCAATGCCCTTCCCTCCTGGGCCAAAGGCAGCAAGCCCTACAAGTTCAAGAACCACAAGTTTATCCAAATCCATTAGGCGGATTGGTCGCATTCCCAGGTTTTGGATATTATGATGGAGAACGCTCTCGATCATAACCTATGCATTCCATACACGCCCTTTGCTCTCTTGGAGCCCTCCTCGGTTCATTATGTTTTGCGAACCTGCTCTCTGCGGCGATTCAATCCCATCCGGCAATGCGACCTTTGCCCACGATTTCAACAAGGTCGCTCACAAGTGGACCCTTGAAATTCGTTGATGCCAGAGGCGGAAATGATGACAATGATGGCACTCAGGATCGGCCTTGGAAGACACTGCATCATGCAGTCAAAAATCTATCTCCGGGAGAAACACTCTACCTACGTAGTGGGGTCTATTTTGAAAACGTTTCCGCCAACCTCTCTGGTGCCCAAGACCAACCCATCACCCTGTGCAGTTATCCCGGTGAACTGGCAATCATTGATGGTGGTTTAAGAGAATTCATTGAAACCCCCTCGACAGCGTGGGAACTGGTTCCCAATGGAGCCGTTGGTGAATACCGTTCCACAAAGACCTACCCGGACTTGCCTGCAATACCGAACCGTACCAACCTGCTGGGAAACTTCGCCAACTCCATGGTGCCTCTGCACGGCTATCGCTTTCTGACAGATTTACGCAGTAACAATCACCTCTTTCGCAACCTTGGAGGAAGCAAGACAGACGCAGGCACAGGCTTGTATTGTGGACCTGGAGTATATCTGGATTCGGAAACCCATCGCATCCACATCCGCCTCGAACATACGGATCAACCGAGCATTGGAGAAGCCAACAACTATCGTGGTGAAACGGACCCCAGAAAACTCCCGCTCGTCATTGCAGCGGCTGGCCAATCTGCCTTTGAACTGAACGAATCCAACCACGTCATTCTCAGAGACCTGGTTTTTCGAGGTTCCCGGGATGCCACACTGAATCTGATCCATTGCTCCAATATCACCTTGGATGGCGTAACAAGTTATGGGGGTTCCGCCGCAATGAAAGTCAAAGGAACCCATGGCTTCACTTGCCTGGATTCAGCATTTCGTGGCATTGCCGCACCATGGCTCTGGAGATGGAGTTTGAAATACCGTTCCATCGAAGCCCGAATCGTTTCAGCCAGTCACTGGAATCCACCGGCCAGGGGAAATAAGGATTTTCGCTTTTCCCGATGTGAGTTTACCGACTGTGTGGACGGCGTTTTCCTTGGAAACGTGGAAGGCTGCCTGGTGGAACATTCCTTTCTCGATAATGTCAGTGACGATGGTTTCTTCCTGACATCCAGGACTGCCTATGACGGAACAACTCCAAGCAAAAACATCGTCCTGCGAAACAACCGCATATCCAGAGTTCTGACAGCTTTCGCATTTGGAGTCGGGCACGGTCGCCAGCGAACTTTGGATTCGAAGGGCAATAAACAACTCGGGCAAAGCGTTCAGATCGATCAGAATGTGATCGATCTTCGGGACCCGGTTCAATACCAACAACCTGAAAGCGGCCCGATTGTGACCTATGGTCGTGTGGCTGGAGATCACGGAAGCCCAATCTGGGAACCGATGGAATTTGTCCGCAACACCATCTATATGAATTCCTCCCCATGGAGAAACTACTATGGGGCAGGTCTTGGCAAAGCAATGCGGGGCGGCACCCAAAGAAGCATCCTGCACAATTGGTTTATTCATGAAACAGGGATGCCGGGTGAAGTACTTCCTGGCAAAGAAGTGGACCTTACGATTAAGGGAAACGGTCACTGGTCTGAGGAATTTGGGAAAGAGGGAAAAGAGACATTTCTCAAACGGTTCCATGGAACTGAAATGTACAGGAAAACTGGATGGACGAATGAAGATAAGTACATCTCCCCGAGAGAAGACATTCAGGGCGTTGGCGTCTCGGAAAAGTTTAGCATTGGAGTCCATGGACGATTGACTCAGGATGGGAAATCCAGTTCAGCGGCAAAACCTCCCATCGCTCTGAAGAAACACCGCCATCCACCCTATCAACCCAAAGGTTCGGTCGCACTGGTCTTGGGTTATCCTGCCTTTGATGCTCCCATTTTACAATTCGCCATGGAAAAGCAGAATTGGAACGTAAAGCGTTATGAACGGACTTGGCTTCCGGTTGATCAATTTTACAAATACGACTATGTGGCCTTTCTGGGTAGCACGGTCAGGGCCAGGATGGAACCCAGTGGGTTTCAAAAAGCCGATCATGCCGAGCTACTCAAGTATATGAAAGACGGCGGGGTGGTGATCATCGGACGCGAACTCATGAGGCAGCTTTTCCCGGATCAAGAAGGAAGAAGATTTGTGGAAACCATCACCGGAACCGCTCCACAAAGAGCTAAGTCCAACATTCAAGTGTTGGATGCTCACGCATGGACGGCTTCCCTTCAACACGCTAACTGGACACCCCCTAAGGGCCTTTCCGCAATCCCTCTCTCGAAAGGACACAATCTCATTGGTGATAGAAAAACAAAAAGATCCATCCTGGCTGATATCTCGGTAGGCAAAGGGCGTTTGATTTACATCGGCTGGGACATTGCCAGATATCTTCCGAGCGGCAGAAAGCCTTCCAGTGTCCAACAGGAAGAAACCTACTTGCAACAATACAAAGTCTACGAAAACCTGATAAGATCCCTGACTGATAAAGAATAAAGGTCTGGGTAGCTGACCCATTACCCAACATCCTCCGTCTGCTGACTCCAAATTACCTCGTTTCCAATCCTAATCATTGTCGGATGCGGGAAGAAGTTAATCCCGATGGATGCAATCCCCGTGAAAGTCACCCAGGACTACTTTGAGTTTGAGGAGGGTTGGGTGGAGATCAAGTCGAGAGGATTTTGAATGTACGGGCTGGCACTGGTTCATTGGTGGTAAATGTGCCACAGGGAAGCATTGCCCGTGGCGTTGGATAGTGCGGTATCGCCTTCCCGAAGACAAAGAAAACAGATCGATCAGCCCCCATCATCCTTGTGTGCCTTATACTCAGGACCACCGGCGGCAACATAGCCGTTGCTGATTCCACACGGTTCCGGGCTCGGGGATGTCCCAATGATTGTTAAATTTCAGGTGTGTTTCCTCGGCTGTTTTCT
>CAYSOI010000264.1:0-6431 GCA_964432425.1 uncultured Opitutales bacterium
CACTGAGATATAGTGGTTCTAAAAAATAATTTCCTTTTGAGACACGAAGTTCTCGGAGAGGCGGTTTCCTAACCGCCTGAAGAACGGGCGGTTAGGAAACCGCCCCTCCAGGTTGAGTGATAAAGTTTCGGAAATTTATTATGAGAAAAGCTCTATCTCTTCACCGCCTTCGATTTCCGTGGCTTTCTGGGTGGCATTCTTCCATCGGGACCGAGAACGGGATACTTGCCTGGTGGTTGGGTGAGAAGATCCGGAGTGGGGAGTTCGACTGCTTCCGGGTAATCGGGGCGATTGAGGTTCTGGTTTAGCATGGCCTTGGTCACGGTTTTGGAGGGAACACCGTTTTCAGGAACTTCCACTCTGGAGACCCAGGCGATGGTGTTGAGGATCATCCTGCGGTAGTTATCGATGGCCCAGTTTTTGTGATAGTGGCCACCGACAAATCCTGCCCCTCGGGCACCTTCTTTTGGATCCCGGCACCAGATGATGGATTGTTGTGTGCCAAGTTTTTTGGCGGCGAGAATGTTCCAGAATTTGCTACTGCCGTAGCGTACCATGTTCTGTTGGGTGGGAATGGCGGTGACGAGTGGATAGACTTCTGGATTCTTTGAATGGATGTTCAGGTTCCAGTAGAGTTCATCATAGGTTTTGAAGGGTGATTCCAAACCACGGGAAATCGGGTGGCCCGCTTTGGGTTTTAGGTCAGCGATCCACGAAGGATTTACGGAAAAGGCATCATCGTAGTAACCGCCAATCCAGTTTTTGTAGTATTTCTCTCCCACCTCTTTGGTTGGATGGACTCCGTAGTGCATGAACATAATGCCCATGCCTTCTTTTACCTTCTTGTCGAGAAAGGCATATTTCTCTCCAAACTGACCACCACTGTCCGCATAGATGATGCAGGCTTCAACTCCTTCAAATATCGATTCATCTTCCGGCCAACCATACCAATGGACCTTCGCCTCAATGGGCAGGCCACTTTCATTGAGAGCCTTGGCCAAAAGGTAGGAACCTGCCCGGTATTCATGAACTCCGTGACGGTGCTTGGTATTGCCTGCAATGAAGAGGACTTGCTTCTTATCGGACGTGGGAACTGGGATGGAAGAGGTTTTCTTCGATGCCGGAGGAGCATCATTTCTCATGAATGCCACGATATCAGCAACATCCTGAGCAGACATACCCAATTGGCCCGCGGACATCATGAGGGAGCTCTCCATCACCTTTTGACTTTGGATCAATCGGCGGGGGATATTCACCTCACCTCCCCCAAAAACTTTGATGATATAGGAACCTCCTGCGAAGAGAACGAACCCCTGGATGGTCTTTCCATCTTTGGTCACAATCTCTGTGGCTTCAAATCCATGGGCAATGTCCTTGCCAGGATCAATCAATGCTGTGGCGATCACTTCCCTTGAATTGCCTTTGCCCCAGCCTTCCAATTCCGGCCCAAAGTCGACGCCATTTCCCCCAATCTGATGACACATGTAGCATCGGGCCACGGCTTGTTTCCCACGAACTGGATCGCCTTTCAGTTTCAGGACTTCCTCGACCGAGAGCTTGGTCACCTCCGGGACTTGAACCGGGGCAATGTAATCCTTGTCTGGCTTCAGCTCATTGGGTTTTACATTCAAACCCTTCATCTGACCGGCCCATTCACTCCAGGCGTGACTACTGCGATTGTGCAGCCACCATTGAGCCAGTGGCCGGACATCATCCGGACCTTTCTCCGCAAGATAGACCATTGCCATCGCAGCTCCCTTAGTTGGGATGTAAGACAAGGCGGTCAGGGCGTCTTTGCGGTCTCTGGCCGTAGAGCTCTTGTCCATGGCTCGGTTTCGAAAGGCAATGAATGATCTCTTCGGGTGCAATCGCCAGGCAATTTCGGCAAAGCGTTCACTCCATTTCGTGCTGTCTTCGTGACCGAGTTCTTTCAACAGTAGCGGGTAGATACGGTCTTCCTTTTTGGCACAAGCTGTCCCGAGTGCTTCCAGATACCAGCGATCTTTCGTGTCGTATCGCTTGGCCAATTCCAGAATGATGTTTCGGCATTGGTTCAAGGGGACATCCCGTAAAGCCAGGGCAACTTTGCGACGTACTGCCAGTGACGGATCTTTCGCCAGTACTGCGGCATGTTGAAGCATCTTGTGTTCGACAAAACGAAGGGCACGAAAGGCGACAATTCGCATTTGTGGATCATCGGATTTCAAGATGGATTCGACTTCGGCAATGCCCTTTTCCCCAAGTTGTGACAGCAACCAAAGGGCCCGTGCCTGGAAGTATGGATTTGGGTCAGAGAGAAGCTTTTTCACCGCAGGCACACTTGCCTCGCCTCCAGCTTTCAAACGGGTGAATCCAATGTTGCGGATGTTGTTCGTCGAGCTTTGGAGAGCAGCAATCTGACCTTCTAAAGTGTCGATGTTGATTGCTGGCACACAAGGTTTCTGACCTTTGGGAGCAATACGGTAGATGGTTCCTGCCAACAATGGATCGCTCATCCGGTGACCACCCACTCTGGCATCAAACCAATCGGCAACATAGATTGCACCATCTGGTCCAACCGCAACATCCGAAGGTCGAAACCATGTTGCGGCTTCGGCTTTGGCTTCTCCATCTGCATCAAATTCGTCAGCTCGTTTGGCTCGGAGAAAGTCAAAACGTTCCAAAGCAAACCCGGCTCCCTGAGGTTTCGGGAAATAGCCGTAGACAACATTCCGAAGTGCTTCACAAGAGAGCAACATCCCTGGGTATTGATCGCCGAGTGAACCATTTTCGTAAAAGGCAATTCCGGTTGGTGAACCCGTTCCATAGACATCTCCTGCTGGAATGGTCCCCGGATCTTCCTGCCGCCATTCGGCGATGCGTGCAGGTTGCCCCGGACGCCTCTCTGCCTGCCATTTTCGCATGCCGTCATCCGAGGCATATCCCATGTTTCCGTATTCCATCAGCCAGGTTGTTCGACAAGCGGGCGGGTCGTCGTTATCATTCTGAAAGACATCGCCAAAAGAGGTGACGGTTTCCTCATAACTGTTCCGCATGTTGTGGCCAATCGGCCTGAGACCACTCCCGTCTGGATTCATGCGAAGGGCGACAGAACCTACATAGACATGACCATCATCACTCTTCAGCCCCGGTTGACCACCTTGATTGGGGCCAGCATCAGTAACCGATGGAGAACCGCCATTGTAACTACTGCCAACCCGTAAGGTCCACCCGTCTTTATCGGTCACAATGTGTGTGCCAGCATTCCCAGTGTTGAAATACCATTGACCATTGGGGCCCGTTGTCACGGCATGCAAACTGTGATCATGGTCTCGACCTCCGAAGCCACTGAGCAGAACCTCCCGCTTGTCCACCTTGGGGTCAAATACCGCATTTCTGTCTATATCCGTGTAGACAATGATGGAGGGTGGTTGCGAAACGACGATCTTGTTGTCGATCACTGCGATACCAAGAGGAGCAATCAATGCGGGTTCCTGCACAAAGATGTGGCTTTTATCCGCTTTGCCATCCTTGTCAGTATCGGTCAGGACCACAATCTTGTCGCCCTTTGGATCTTTAGACCGAACCATGCTGTTTCTGAACATCCGGTAATTGACACCTTGTGCGACCCAGACTCTTCCCAGGTAATCGATGTCCATGTTAGTAGGATTTTGGAGCATGGGAGTGGTTGCCCAAACGGAAACCTCCAAGCCTTCGGGAACCACCAAGGACTCAGCGGGAACAATCCGTGGAGGTTCCTGAGCGTTCAACGTGTTACAGATTCCCCAAACAATGATGGGAAACCATTTTAATAGGTGCGAGATCTTGTTATTCATAAAAAGACTGTAGTGAACTTGAGGATGTAGCAGAAGATGCCAAATCTTCTGACCGAGGGGAAATCATGGTCTTTTCTGTCGGGATTTTTTGCAAATTCCGCAACATACGTGAGAAGTGTGCAACTCATTGAAAGAGTAGGTTTATCAAAAAGTGTCACTCACCTTGAGGTGGAGTTTTTCCTGGATTCTGATAAAGGAATCTAATGGCCTCATGGCTCAATGCTCCGGAATAAAGTTGGGCCTCATCCATAACCCCGCCAAACCATTGAGAGCTAACTGTCTGCCCACGCTGAGCATCTTCCAGTTTCCCGATGTAAGCATGGGATGCATTTTTGACCATGGAAGGATTGCTGACAGGAGTACCTATTTTTGAACCTATGGAGCCGGAGGCCAAAAGTGCACCATCTCGATAAAGACGCACTACTCCTCCTTCAACAGTGACGGCGACATGATACCACTGGCCTTGTTCCCAGCCATCTCCGTCGACTCGGCCTGAAATAGAGTCGTAGTGCAGGCCATTTTGCCAACCAAACGCAAGATACCTCCTGAAGAGAATAAACTGCACACGATGTTGCTCGGTATCTCCCGATAGCGAAAACAACAGAGAGAGAGGTTTCCCGGGGTCTTGTACCCAGGCGGTAAAGCTGAAGGAGTCTAATTGGGAAAGTGTTGGAATGTGCTTCCTGAGATCGACGGATTCTGACTGATTAAATTTAAGTGCCTGACCTTTGATGCCTTCAACCAGTTCGGGAACGTCTTTGGCTATCAATTCTCCGTGGAGATGATTATTGGATGCATCCTTAATCGTTCGACTGGAATCCAGTTCATCGAAATTCCAGTGAGCAATGATTGCTGGGCTTTCCTTACTTTGTTTCTGGCTGAATTCTGAACCTCCTGTGATCTCAATAATGGTGCCAGACGCATCCACTCTTGCTTCATCGCCAGCTTCCAGAGGACGTATGGTACGCTCCACTCCACGACTTCCCAAATGTAGATCCACCAGACCTTCAATGACCGAAACATTGGCTTCTTTGGATTCCCGATCAACATCAACTTCGAAGGTCGTTCCCAAGTCGACAACTTCCATCGATTCAGTAGCCACAACAAAATCCCGAGCAGATTCAGGAGCGTGAACGGTCACTTTTCCGTAATCCAGAAAAGTTCTCATGGGAGTATCCAGACCAATGGCGACAGGACTTTGGGCTTCCATTGTGGCACCACTTCTAAAAAGAATGCGAACACTGCCATTCTCCACTACAAGCCAGCCTTTTCCCAAGTAACTGCCAACCTCATTGGGGACTTGCTGGGCAGTGGCAAATGTTGCGTCCTCACTGAGATATTCAAGCCTTGCCACCGAATCACCCCAAGGATCTTCCAGCCCTTTCTTACCAAGCAACAAAAAGGTCAGCCCCAAACTCAGAACAAGAAGAGCAGCAATGCCCCAATGTTCAGGACGCAACCAACCATGCTTTCCTGTTTCATTCTCCTGAGGAAATTTCACAGTATTTTCAGCTGCGATTGATAGATCTCGCAGGCCCTCCTCCATTGCCGCCATCGCCCGAAACTCGGCTCGGACTTCAGCATCTGTTTCCAGAAGATGATTGAGTCGCTCCAAACCTTCAGGGGTGATGCGATCATCCAGATAATCGCGAATCAGTTCCAAATCCGTTTCTTTCATTGTGTTAAAGTTGGTTAATGCCCGGTTGAAGTAGAGCCTTTAGGTGATCATCATTCATCTTCACTCGTTTTTCTATTCTCGGCTGAAGCCTATACTCCAAGGCTTGTCTCCTTTAGGGTTCTGTTCTCCACACAGGTTTTGAGGACCTGACGTAGCCGCCAGAGTTGCTGGTACAAGGCGTTCGACTTCTTGCCTGTGGATCGGGCCAACTCATCGATGGAAGCACCCGGTTCATAAGCTGCTTTCACCAGCGTTCGACTGGCTTGAGGCAATTCAGCCAGACAGTGCTCCAGTTGCCGGAGTTGCAACTCTCGCTGATCCTGTTCTTCCAAAGCCTCATCCATCAGGAGTTCAAACACCTTTTCATTCAAAACCAACCGATCCCGAAACCGTTTCCGCCGAAAGTCCAACACCCGATATCGAGCAATCACACAAGCCCATCGAGGAAACTCCTCGACGTTCTTCAGTTGCTCAAATTTCTCCCAGGCAATCAGCGACACCTCCTGCGTAATTTCATCGACATCCTCCGGCCGGGAAATTCCTGCCCCCCGAATGTAGGCACGGATCACCCGTTCATGCTGCGTAAGGGCACGAACGAAGGCTTGGTGATTCGATGATGATGGAGAATCAGAAGGCATAATACTACCCAAGGATCGTCTATCAAAACGATATCTTACGCAAAAATTTAAAATAGTTTCCCTTCGATTCGGGAAGCCACAAATTGAAGGAAGTGCCTTATTGATCTCCTTGGCATCTTTTTGAATCACAAAACGATCAATTCAGCTCAATTTGCTGAGAATGCAATCGTGACCTTGCATCATAGCCAGCACAACTTGTAGCCTTTCGACATGTTTCAACTTCCACGACTCTTCATCCTCATATTCCTGATCGGCCTCGCCACTTTGGCAATTGGGCAAGGTCCATCCCAACTCCAGGAA
>CAYSOI010000265.1:0-6343 GCA_964432425.1 uncultured Opitutales bacterium
CACGAGGCTCATGTCTGGCTGGTGAACACTGGTTGGATCGGGGGCCCTTACGGCATTGGACGCCGCATCCCGCTGAAATTCACCCGTACCATCATTGACGCCATTATGGAAGGTCTTCTCGAAAAGACTTCCTACATCACGGACCGAACCTTTGGAATTGAAATCCCAAGTCGTGTCAAAGATGTCCCCGTTGAAATCCTGACCCCATCACACTGCTGGGATGACCGGGAAGCCTACCAACAACAGGCCCTGAAACTCGCCAACATGTATGTGGAAAACTTTAAAAGATACGAAAGCGAGGCCAGCCCTGAGCTGCTGGCTGCAGCACCCAGAACGTCGATAGCATAGAAAGGAATCAACCATACCCATTCTTCAATTATCTACGTTTTTTGGAACTATATTGTGGGGCAGGCAGAAATGTCTGCCCCACTTTTTTTGTGACCTTTGCAGATATTCAAATCTTTCCCCCCTTTGAAGATTGACCCACAGCCTGCGTAATTTAATTAATGGCCGCTTTTTTGAAACCGCTATTGGCCAGAAGAAATGAATCGTGTCTACATCAAGACTTATGGATGCCAGATGAATGAACGTGACTCCGAGCAAGTCGCGGTTCTTCTGCGTAATCGTGGGTATAGTATTGTAGACCAAGAGGCTGAAGCGGATGTGGTGTTGCTGAATACCTGTTCAGTTCGGGATATGGCGGAACAAAAGGCCATCGGAAAAGCTGGTCACCTGGCTCGGCGGAAAAAGAAGGACCCGAATTTCCTGATCGGAATCATGGGCTGCATGGCACAAAACCGTGGGGACGAACTACTGGACCGATTGCCAGACCTGGACTTGGTGGCCGGGACGCAAAAATTCCATCGAGTTCCCGACCATCTGGACAATCTGGCCGCCTCTCTCAATGGCCAGGGCCCCCGCCCCTCCTCGATCGTGGATCTGGAAGAAGAGGAAGGCTCCCAAAACACCATCAGTGACCACAAAACTGAAGAGAAACTGGTCTCGGCATTTGTCTCCATCATGCAAGGCTGCAACATGAAGTGCACCTTTTGCATCGTACCCAAGACTCGTGGCCCGGAAAGAGCCCGCCCCATCGCACACATTGTCGAGGAAGTGAAGGAACTGGTGGCCAACGGCACCAAGGAAGTGACTCTCCTCGGACAAATTGTGACCAGCTATGGCCGAGGCGAAATTCCATTTGTGGATAAGAAGAGTCCATTCGTCCAACTCCTGGAGCAAATTGACGCGATTCATGGGCTGGAACGAATCCGTTTCACCTCCCCTCACCCACAGGGATTTAAAGATGACTTGGCAGAAGCCTACGCCCGCCTTCCCAAGCTTAGCCCGTATGCACATTTGCCCCTGCAAAGCGGCTCCAACCGCATCCTCAAATCCATGAACCGCCCCTATACCAAGGAGCGTTACATGCAGATCATTTCAGCACTCCGGAATTCCTGCCCGGACATCCACCTCAGCACCGACATTATCGTGGGATTCCCAGGCGAAACGGATGAGGATTTTCAAGAAACCTGCGATCTATTCAAAGAAGTCGGGTTCGACATGGCTTTCATCTTCAAATACAGCCCACGTAGTGGAACACCTGCTGCCGAAATGGAAGACGATGTCCCCAAGGAAGTGAAGGAAGAGCGAAACCAAATTCTCCTCGAAATCCTTGAAGAACAATCCCTTCGCCGAAACGAGAGCCTTGTCGGCACCACCCAGGAAATCCTAGTCGAAGGACCAGCCCGAAAAGGCGAAGGCATGTACCAGGGCCGCACTCCCGGCTACCGAAAAGTTGTATTTCCAGGCAATGAGCGATTGATTGGCCAATTGGTTGACGTCCACATTGAAGAAGCCACCACCACCATTCTCAAAGGTCAGATCCAACTCCACGGCCTTCGGGAAGAAGAATCTCAATTACTCTCTAGCATTTCATGAGTCTTTTCACTGCAACACTTATCACCGCGGTCGTTTTGCTGCTCCTTGGCATCATCCTGATCTGGAATAGCCCGACCGTACAGAAAATCGCCCATAGCTGGCCACGTTCCCGCAATGCTGCCATCCTGTTCATGACCATTGGTGGACTCTGGTTCCTCAATCATGTCTACAACCTGGAGAAAGCAGACTTTGGCGATTACAAACACCTGCTGATGGTTGTCTTTGGAGCTGTCGGGATTCTCTCCTTCAAGTTTCTACCAGACTTTCTGGCTGTTCGTGGACTGGGCATCATTCTCCTGCTCAGTGCCAGTGAGGCACTCAAAGCCGCCTACATGCAGGAGCCGGTCTCAAGACTTTGGCTCGTCAGTTTTATCTATGTGATGCTTACCCTTACGCTGTACGTCGGAGCCTCGCCTTACCGGATGAGAGATTTCAATCATTGGCTATTTGACAGTCATAGTCGCCCACGGCTTCTGGGTGGATTCCTCAGTGCCTACGGACTGATATTAGCCGGTGTGGCCTTCAACTACTCCTAAACTAAGCAGTGGAAAAGACACCTCTTCTACTTCTAATTTCAGGGCCAGCAGGCAGCGGAAAAACAACCCTCTGCGACCGCCTGTTGGAAGAATTCTCTCCTGGCCTCCAAAGAGTCATCACCGCTACAACCCGGCCTCCCCGACCCGGTGAAGTCAACGGTGTTGACTATCATTTCCTGAAAGAAGACGACTTCCTGGAAAAAGTCCGCAATCATGAATTCTATGAACATGCCCGTGTGCACAGCGGCTACTACGGCACCCTCAAAGCGGAGATCCAGAACAAACTGGCCAGCCAGATCAACCTCATCCTGAACATTGACGTACAAGGAGCGGCCACCTTTCGGGCTCTCGCCAAAATCGATCCAGTATTGGCCCAGCAACTTCGCACACTCTTTGTCCTCCCTGCCAGTATTGACCAAATCCGCAACCGCCTGCATTCCCGAGGCAAAGACTCCTCGGAAGAGATTGAACGCCGCCTCTTGACCGCCGAGAAGGAAATGGAGCAAAAGGAATACTTCGATCACATCCTGTTGAGTGCCTCCAAAGAAGAGGACTATCAAAACATTCGCAACTATTACCTTACGGCATCTCAAGCCGCACCAGTTCAGTGATTCCTACTCATGGGCTATGATCCAAAACACGCACTGCTGGTCGGAGTCATCATGCCGGATGTACAGGATGTCGACTACGAAGAAAGCCTTCAGGAACTGGCAGAACTGGCTAGCAACCTTGACTACCAGGTGAAGGATTCCCTGCTGGTCAAAATTCGCAAACCTCAGGCCAAGTTCCTTGTCGGCACAGGGAAAGCCGAGGAAATCATGGAATTGGCCAAGCAAAACAAATGCGGCACCATCCTCTTTGATGAGCCCCTGCTCCCTTCCCAACAAAGAAACTGGGAAAAAGTAAGTGAGATGAATGTGATTGATCGGCAGGAGATCATCCTCGATATCTTTGCCGACCGGGCCCAAACCAAGGAAGCCGTGCTACAGGTCGAATTGGCACGCCTGCACTACGAACTCCCCAGAATGAAGCGGCTCTGGACTCACTTGGACCGGCAACGTGGAGGAGGCACAGTCCAGCGTGGTGAAGGCGAAGCCCAGATCGAAATTGACCAACGCCTCATCCGCAAACGCATTTCCAAGGTCAAGGCCGAGCTGGATCAAGTGGTCAAACGCCGTGGAGTCCAACGCAAACTCCGCCGCAAAGTCCCCGTCCCTACAGCTGCGATTGTCGGTTACACCAATGCCGGCAAATCCACACTCCTCAACCGAATGACCGGATCGGAAGTTCTGGCCGCAGACAAACTCTTCGCCACCCTCGATCCAACCTCCCGCAAACTCACTCTCCCCTCGGGTAGAAACTTCGTTGCCACCGACACGGTTGGATTCGTTCGCAGACTCCCTCACCGATTGATCGAAGCCTTCAAAGCCACTCTGGAAGAAGCCTTGGTTGCGGATGTCTTGATCCACGTTCTCGATGCCTCCAATCCAGCAGCTCCGGCACACCACCAGACCACACTCGATGTCCTCACCGAACTGCATGCCGATGATAAGCCCCACATCACCGTCTTCAACAAATGCGACCAACTTGACGATCATGATCAGCGTCAAAAACTGAACGTTCTGGACCCCGACGCCATCTTCCTCAGTGCACATACTGGCGAAGGCGTCGACCAACTCCTGCAAGCCCTCGATGAACACCTCCGCCAAACCCCCATTCTGACGCAGCTTCTCCTCCCCTATGATCAATATGAGCTGGTTGCTCAACTGCATGAATGTGGCTGTGTCCAAAAGGAAGAAAACCTGGACGAAGGCATCCAAATCCTTGCCCGAGAAATCCCGCCTCAGCTGGAGGACCGATTACAGCCCTACCAACAATCCGCCTGATACCTCCCTGGGATTATCAATCCTCGATCTTCCCATAGACTTTCATCAGTTGAGGGGCTTTGGATAAACCAATTGGCGTAATCATATCCCTATCAAGAGGGGGGTCTCCACCTTCGTATCTGATAACGGTCTGCGTATAGGGCTTCCAGTTGAGATGGCCAAGTTGATCCGTCTTTCCGAGATGAATTTCGGATGCATCGTAAAACGCATGATAAATCAGTTCTGAACAATAAATGGCGTCATCTTTCAAACGATACCGAAAATCATAAGGCCGCCCCTGGTAGGGCTCCAATGATTCAATGAACTTAGGGATATGCTTTTGAAACTCGGGCTTCAGACGATACACATCAAATTTCGACCATCTGCCACGCCGAATCCACTCGAAGATGGGTGTACTGTGCACATCACTGATGGCTTCATTTACGAACCACTTCCCGTCCTTCTTGATCACCACACCACAATGGGAATATGGAGATTCGGTCACTCCTTCAATTGCTTTAACCAGGTCGGAATTAGCTGGAAGAGACTGAAAGACGAGGTCCCCCTCCTGTGGCTGATATCGAGATAACCTGAGAAATGGATTCCCCCAGGCAATCACGGCAAGAAACAGCAGCAGAATCCCAAAGCGAACTTTTCCGAACATAGTTTTGGGGTAGAGTTGCATCTTCACAATCTACAGGCTTCTCCACACAAATTCTAATACTTTTGTGGAACAGTTGACCTTTAGTGTCATTTCCAAAGAGTTGGCCGCTTTTCATCATGCCCAAAGCTCCAAAGAATTTTAATCCCGAACCCTTTGCCTACCATCAGGAAGTTGAACTGACGATCGATACGCTCACCAATCTTGGAGACGGATTGGGACGGATAGATGGCTGGGTGGTCATGGTTCCCTTCACCTTACCCGGAGAACGCATCAAGGCCCGCATTTACCGGAACTACAAAAATTACTCTCAGGGAGACCTGATTGAGATCATCGAAGGGTCCATGGACCGAAAGAAACCGGTCTGTAAAATCTTTGGTGAATGCGGAGGCTGCCAGTATCAACACATGACCTACGAATCCCAATTGAAATGGAAACGTCAACAGGTTGTGGAACTCCTGCTAAAAGGCCTTGGAGAGGAATTTGAAGTGAATGCCGTGCATCCATCTCCCAAGGAATATCACTACCGCAGCAAGATCACCCCTCATCACCAAAGGCCACTGGAAGGCAAAATTCGCAGCATTGGTTTTCTGCATCATTCCAGAAGAAACATGATTCTCGATGTGCCCCAGTGCCCCATCGCGACAGAAGCAATCAACGAAGCCCTTCCCGTCGTCAGAGATAAAGCTCAAAAACGTGCAAAAGAACGAGCCTCAGATGCAAAGAAAAGCAAAGGAGCCACCCTCCTCCTGAGGGATGTTGGCGATCGGGTCGTCACTGATTTTGTCGAACTCGTTTTCACCAAGGTCGGCGACCTGGAGTTTCAGTTCAAAGCCGGGGATTTCTTTCAGAACAACCCCTTCATTCTGGAGGAGTTCACCAACTATTCCGTCAACAAAGCATCCGAAGATCCGGATATCGATTATCTGGTCGATGCCTACTGTGGAGGTGGCCTCTTTACACTGTTCGCCAGCAAGAATTTCGAACAATGTGCCGGAGTGGAGATCAATGAATATGCCGTTCTCCTGGCCAAAACCAACGCCTCCGCCAACAACATCACCAATTGCTCCTTCCTGCAAAGCCAAGCTGAGGCAATTTTTGAAGAAGTCGATTTTCCATCCGAGAAAACCGCCGTCCTTCTCGACCCTCCTCGCAAAGGTTGCGACAAGGAGTTCATCGACCAGCTACTAGCCTTTTCCCCCAAACGCATCGTCTACGTATCCTGTGATCCCGCCACCCAGGTCCGCGACCTCAAGCCCATACTCGAAGCCGGATACCAGATCCTTGAAATTCAGCCGTTCGACCTATTCCCACAAACCCGCCACATCGAGAACGTCGTGACG
>CAYSOI010000266.1:0-6322 GCA_964432425.1 uncultured Opitutales bacterium
GAGGGGCGGTTTCCTAACCGCCCATTCTTTAGGCGGTTAGGAAACCGCCTTTCCGAATTTGGGAATTATTTTTGAGAAGCACGATTGATCATTGATGTGGCGGATCACTCTCGAAAGCCCACCTCGGAATGACGATTGATGAACAAGGATTGAGGATTGGCGAAGTATGCCCACGTGGGCAAAAATGCACTCACCTGGGAACGCCGATCCCCAGCTCGGCTTGGCATTCTTCGGTATCTGGCCGAGCTGGGGCTCAGCGTTCCCAGGCCCTCGTGAGATTATGCGCAGAACTCTATTTCTCCTTTTATTCCCACTTCCAACCCCAACGGGGTTTCGTAACAAAGTCCAGGGTTCCTCCCATGATCAATTCTGAGGGATTGCGTAAACTTCATCCCTCGTCTTCAACTTCAATCCCACACATACCGTTCGTCATACTCCACCTCATGTCTATCCAACAAATCACGATACTCTTCCTGGAAGGTTTTGGTGCGATGGTGTTCCTGTTGATTGGCAATGTACTTCTCCACCTATGGAACATTTGATGCCGATCTGGAAAAGCAGGATATTCTCATGCATGCTTTTTGAACTTCAGCGTCAGATCCGTCGAGTCTGGGTTTTGAACCACGAATGGACACGAATTTCTTCTCGCACTGAGTTCACAGAGGCACAGAGGAATTGTATATAAGAAATGAAGAAAGTCCTGAATCTAATGCTGCTGAATGTTGTCGATGGTCAGAGGTTATAAACCGTTCAGCATTCCAGACTTTTGCACTGGCTACATGAATCGCATCCAGGGCTTGAACCGGAGTTTGTTCAAGTATGTTTATGGATGCAAGCAACACGTCTTCTTCAAGCCTTACAATGTCGGCATCCTCGATATCATGAATCAGTGCTTCTTTTGCTATTTGGTATTGGTTTTGGTTGAGGGATTTTTCCCGGATACGTCGGTTGAAGGCGGACAGGATTTCAGGGAGACACAGGATGCTCAGTCCCAAGGTGGTAGTTTCTGCACAGAAAGCTTCTAGGTGTTCACTTCCTGCTTCTTCTATGTACCGCTTTGCAAAAGAGGAAGAATCAAAGAAGACTCTCATTTATCGATCATCTAGAATGAGTTCAGACAGAGCTTTTCCTTGGAGTTTGAGACGCAAGGCAGGACGTTGCCAGGAAGGACTGTTGGGAGTATCCAAGTTTTCTATCGGCCGAATTTCCGCAACGGGACGGCCATGTCGAAGAACTACAAATGTTTCCCCATTTTCGACATCGGTCATAATCTCTGATGCCTGTTTTCTGAATTCAGTTAAAAGGAATGTTCTTCATGGCATACGAACTGTGCAGAAAACTGTGCAGTTCGTCAATTTGTTATAGAACCTCAGATGGACTCAGATCCAATCTTGGGAACGTATTTCGTGTGTTTGTGCCTATCTGTGGTTCAAAATCATATCCTGTAAATCCTGTTGATCTTGTCGACGCTGCAGGATCGATGAATTCTGCCTCGCATTGTTGAGAGTGGATCAATTTAAGTGGATGGATTAACTGAGCATCTACAAATAGAGAATTCATCGTGATTGACTGGGAAACACATCGAAAGGAACTTCTAGACACAGGGTTGCGAAACAGCCTGATCAACTATCGGCCTTCTTCGGCCCGTGGGGTCGAGGTAGTGGGGGAGTCTTCCACTGCACTTTTCCAAATTCTGGTGAAAGGGCGGCGGAAGATGTCATTTCTTCCGAATCCTGAGGGAAATGCTTCTGGGGAGTCGGAAGTGCATGAGCTTTCAGATGAGGAATTACAGGACAGTAATTTGCAAACCCTGGAGACCCGGGAGAAGCTTCTGAAGCGATTGCTGAACAGTTATCATACGGCTCGTTTGCACATGGAAGAACGTGGTTTTAATAACCTGTTTTTAGCCCTTGGTTTTTTGACGTGGTATGAATCCGAAAGCAGTGAAAAGGAACGTTTGGCTCCTCTTGTGCTGATTCCGGTTTCTCTTATTCGAACCAGTGTGCGTCAGCAATACCGACTTGTTTACAATGATGAAGACGTAGAGACCAATTTGTCCCTGCAGAATAAGTTGAAGGCGGAGTTTGGTATTCAATTGCCCTACTTACCCGAGACTCTGGAAGATCTGGATGTAGAGCAATACTTTGCTCAATGCGAAGAAGCCATTTCCGGAGACGAACGATGGAGTGTGCAGAGAGACACAGTGCATCTTGGATTCTTCTCCTTCATGAAACTTCTCATGTATCAGGATTTGAACCTGGATAACTGGCCCGAGGAGTTTCAACCCGATAGGCATCCCATCTTCAGCTCATTGGCCAAAGGGGAGTTCCCAGGTGCGGATACTGGATATGCCGATGATCAAAAGATTGATGAAGTCCTGAAGGTCGAGAATGCCAGTCAAGTCACAGATGCGGACAGCACGCAATTGCTGGCCATTCTGGATGTGCAGAATGGTCGTAATCTGGTCATTCAAGGGCCGCCGGGGACAGGTAAATCCCAGACTATTACCAATCTCGTAGCGGATGCTTTGCATCGCGGGACAAGTGTGTTGTTTGTAGCTGAGAAGATGGCAGCTCTGGAAGTGGTGAAGAGACGCCTGGATCAATTGGGTTTGGGGGATGCGTGTTTGGAGTTGCACAGTCACAAAACGAACAAGAAGGAGGTCCTGAAAGAGCTGGGCCGGACTCTCGGACTGCAGGATCTAAAATCCAGGGAAAGTTCCTCGGCAACACTCCAGAGTTTGATTGATGAACTGAATCAATATGGCTCCGATTTGAATAACGAACTCGGGGAATCTGGCTTTTCTCCATACATGCTCTTTGGGCTACGGGCAAAACTGGAGATTGACCCCGAAATTGCAAACGAACTTCCCAGGGGTTTGCTTCCCGAAGAATCGCTTTTCAATGATAAAGTCCTAAAGACAACCCGAAGTGATTTCGAGTCTCTGAAAGTGAAGGTGGAAGCATTACAAAGCCAACTTACTGCGATGGGATTGCCTATGGATCATCCCTTCTTTGGGTGCAATATTGAGATCTGTCTTCCGAACGACAAAATCCAGATCAAGGAAGCCTTGCTGGGCATCATTCAATCTGCCAAAGAACTGGGTGAGGCAATTGAGCAAGTGGATCAACAATGGGGTTTTGAATTTCCCCGGAATTTGGATGGAGCTTCTTCAAGAGAATCTCGTTTGAGCTTAATCGCAGAGATGCCTTCTCTCGAGGGCGTTGTTCTGGATTCTGTACTTTCCGAATCTTCTCTGGAGACCATTAGCCAGACTTTGGGAATTCTCAAGGAAGCCAAGGGGCTTCGCAAAAAACTGGAAGGGCAGTTTTATGATAAAGTTTGGGAAGGGGATTTACTGGGTGAATTACAGGTGATTCGGGAAAAAGGAAAGAGCTTCTGGAAGTTTCTTTCCGGGGAATACAAAAGGGCGGTCAAGAAAGTGCTCGAACTCAGTCGCGAAGGCCGAAAGTTGTCACCCGATGAAATGGTGGAGCGATTGGATGCCATCCAGAGAGCCAAGGAATTGGACGGCAGGATTCAGAAGAATGAAGAGATCCTGAAGTCGGTCTTTGGTGGCAATTGGCGAAATCTTGAAAGTGATACAGAACACCTTCAGGCGGTCGTTGCATTCGTGGAAAAGGCTTTGCCGTTATTGTCTTCAGATCTATTGATTGATCTTCCGAATCGGGATCAAGCTTTGGCTAAAAAGGGTGCCAAAGAATTAGCGACTCGAATGTCGGCACAAACGGCATGTTTGGGGCAACTTGAGGAACTCCTGAAGTTCTGTGATTCGACCAAAGAATGGTGGGCACAATCGGAATGCGAAGACATCATTGTCTGGACAGAAGCTCTGGTTGAGAACCTCCATGCCATCGATGACCAGGTCGCTTTCAATCATCTTGCCGCTACCTTTACTGAGCATGATTTGGACTGGCTTGTCGAAGTCTCGAAAGTATGGGAGCCTGGTTCTGAGTTATTGTTGGAGTTCTTCTGTCAGACTTGGTATGATCAGCTGCTGCGACATGCCTTTCAAACTTCTTCAAGTTTAGCTGGGTTTTCCTCTAGCGTTTTGTCTTCCAAGATTGAGAATTTCCGGAACTTGGACTCCCAGCTGTTGCATCTGAATCAGAAGTTGATTGCTCAACAACATCGTGAGTCGTTGCCTTCCCGTACAAATGCTGGCGGACAAATGGGAGTGCTTCTCAAAGAGATGGGAAAGAAGACCCGACACATTCCAATCCGCAAATTGATGAAGCATGCAGGCAAACCCATCCAGGCCATTAAGCCGGTATTCATGATGAGCCCAATGTCAGTGGCTGCCTACCTTGGGCCGGATTCGGTGGAGTTTGATCTGGTGATCTTTGATGAGGCCAGTCAGGTGAAACCAGTTGATGCCTACGGTGCACTGCTTAGGGGCAAGCAAGCTGTGGTGGTTGGAGATAGTAAACAGATGCCACCAACCTCTTTCTTTGACTCGATGGGATCAGAGGATGAGGATGCTGAGGAAGATTTGGAGACCGCTGCAGTCTCGGTGGATCTGGAAAGCATCTTGAATGTAATGGTCTCCCGAGGTTCTCCGGAAAGGATGCTGAGGTGGCATTATCGAAGTCGCCATGACAGTCTGATTGCTCCATCCAATCAGGAGTTTTACGAAGGGCGTCTCCATACGTTTCCAAGTCCATTCAATGATCATGCTGAACTGGGTCTGAAGTTTCATCATCTGGAGCACACTTATTATGAGCCAGGTAAGGCCATAAACATGTTGGAGGCTCGGGCAATTGCCGAAAGAGTCCTCCAGCACGCTGTAAACTATCCAGATCAAAGCCTTGGTGTCGTAGCATTCAGTACTCGTCAAAGAGATGCCATTTTGAATGAAGTGGAAGAGTTGCGAAGAGAAACTCCTGAAGCGGAACTGTACTTTCAAAAGCACGAGGGGCGTGAGCCTGTTTTCGTAAAGAATCTTGAAACCGTCCAGGGAGATGAACGAGATGTGATCTATATCAGTGTTGGGTACGGGAAGAACAAAGATGGGAAGATGAGCATGTCCTTTGGGCCTGTGAACAGCGAAGGTGGAGAGAGACGGCTCAATGTGTTGTTTACCCGTTCCAGAATGCGGGTAGAAGTCTTTTCAAACTTCACCTATGCCGACATTGATTTGTCTCGCACTTCCAAGATCGGTCCTCGGGTTTTGAAATCCTATTTACGATATGCTCAAGAAGGGTTGATGGACGTTGCAGAGGTGTCAGGGCGGTTGCCAGATTCGCCTTTTGAGGAAGCTGTTGCAGACGCACTAAGGGACGCTGGACTTGCCGTGGAATGCCAGGTTGGGTCTGGCGGATATTTTGTGGATATCGCCGTAAAAGATCCTGAAGCCAAGGGGAGATATCTTCTCGGGATCGAATGCGATGGAGCCGCCTATCACAGTTCCCAATCCGCACGAGATCGCGACCGGATTCGGCAATCGGTGTTGGAAAGCCTGGGCTGGAAGATACATCGCATCTGGAGCACAGATTGGTTCCGGGATTCTGGGCAGGAATTGAGAAAAGTTCTGGAAGCTGTGGAGAGTGCAAAATTGGAAACTCTCGAACTTCCGACAAAGAAACCCGTTGCGGCTCCAGAGCCCGAGCCAATTGCCGAAGAAGAACCCATTCCATCAAAAGAAGAGAAAGCGACAGAAAACCCCAAACCTGCTAACCTCTACACACTGAGCCAACTCGACATCTCAATACCTGAAGATCAGGAGTTTGTAGACATTCACCATCAGACTTTGGCCAGTTGGATCGTGAGAGTTGTGGATTGTGAAGGGCCGATTCAGGTGGATGAAGTCCTGAAACGCATTCGCCAGGCTCTGGAGATCTCACGCACTACTCAAAAGATCAAAGCCTACTTCCAAAAGACTCTGGAAACTTGCCTGAAGATGGAACGGGTTGAATACCTTGGGGACTTTCTCAACATTCCCGGAAGGGAACTGGTCATTCGGAACCGCTCGGAAGTTCCGACCAAATACCGCAAAGCCGAATTGATCCCTGCCCCGGAATACCAATTGGCCATTCTCAAAGTCATCGGCGACGCCTTCGAAATCTCCAAAGATGAGATCCCTGGCCATGCCTTGGACTTACTTGGCATCTCTAAGGCAACCTCACCCTATATTGAGAAGGTCCATGAGAATCTCCAAGCCCTTGAAGACCAGGATGAAGTCACCTATGGTGATGACCAATACTCTATGCCTGATTGATAAAGAACCACGAATGAACACGAATTCACACGAATAGAACAGGGAACCACAGATGATCGCAGATTCACACGTTTATAAGATGAA
>CAYSOI010000267.1:0-6245 GCA_964432425.1 uncultured Opitutales bacterium
CTTAAAGTCAAGACTCCTTGACCGACCCTGGAGACTCAACACCTAAAGGGCCATGGCCGGAATTGGACATAATGCCGGGGCGAAATTTTGCCGCACACTCGCTCATGGCACTCCATTCACCGGGGCGACGGGCTCCGCCACGTGCCCCTTGTTCATTCCGTTTCATTTCACTCGTCACTTTTTTACAGGACTGAGGCACAAGCGAAAGCCCAGGTCGTAGCCGCGGTCGCCCGGGTTGCCCCTGCTGCGGAGCGCAGAACGGCAGTTCCTGGCGTCGCTGCCCCCAGCTGCCACCACGGTACACGCGGTCCGAGCCAATGGAAGGACCCGTTGGATCTGTGACGCTGCCTGTTGGATAATCGCCAAACCAATCGTGGCACCATTCCCATACATTCCCGTGCATATCGTACAAGCCCCAGGGATTGGGTGCGTAGTTCCCCACCGGAGTGGTGGTTTTAAGATAGGGTCCTTTTTCGACACCTCCGTATGGATATTCACCATTAAAGTTGGCTTGGTGGCTGGAGAGGCTGTCCCCGAAGGCAAAGACCGTAGTCGTCCCTGCACGGCAAGCATATTCCCATTCCGCCTCGGTCGGTAAGCTGTACTGGTAGCCTTCCGGCAACCGTCCAGCCTTTCCTTCCCGTTCATTCAGCTTCTGGCAAAACTCCACCGCATCTTCCCAACTGACTTTCTCCACAGGGGCATCCTTGCCAGCGTCTTCAAAACGACTGGGGTTCTCTCCCATCGCCACCTCCCATTGCCCTTGCGTCACCGGATACTTC
Organism: uncultured Opitutales bacterium; assembly: GCA_964432425.1. Lineage (GTDB taxonomy): Bacteria > Verrucomicrobiota > Verrucomicrobiia > Opitutales > JABJCN01 > JAYPDO01. The sequence goes on from CAYSOI010000267.1 coordinate 783, forward strand.
CCGAGCCAATACGGGCGGCTGATTTTAACCAAGTGCTGGGTTTCGTCATTACATCGGTCTTCCTCATCTTCCGGGCTCCCCATAAGGAACTCCCCGGCGGGAATGGGCAATAACTCCAGGCCGAGCCAGGGGATAGTGACGGAGGTAGGAGCTGCAGGCAAGTTGTCCCTGGGTTCCAACTCCACTTGCTGCCGGGCAAGTGCCAAGGCATCGCCCACCATCTTGCCCAGCACCGGGTTCGTCTTGGGGGACAGCACCAGGCTGGACTGGGATGCGGGGACCAATGGGTTATTCTGCGACATGGCTGGAATAACTAACAGCAGATTGAAAGACAAAGTCAAGAGGTCAGGTTTTCGATTTCCTTGCTCAAGCCAGATAATAAGGCTTCCCTGGACTTGGGTATGCTTGGCCCTGCCGCTTTCAGCTCAAGCGGCACCCCGGGAAGGGGCACTCCCCATCCCGGGACACCTATCAGTCGGGCAAAGTTTGCCCGGCGGCCGGTCCTGCATAGATACGTTTCCTATCCAGGGCTGAGGCACAAGCGAAAGCCCAGGTTGTTGTTGCGGTTGTCCGGGTTGTTCCTGTTGCGGTTCGCAGAACGGCAGTTCCTGGCGTTGTTGTTCCAGCTGCCACCACGGTTCACGCGGTTCGAGCCAATGGCCGCCTTATTAATAAAATGTGCCACAAGCTTTGCGGAGTCCAGCTATTCCCGCAAACCCCGCAAAAGCTTCCAAGGAAGCATAACGGGCCGCAGCTTCTGTTTCCGAAATTTGCCCAGTGGCCAGAAGTGATTCCAACACCGTCCTTTTGCGGATATAACGACGTTTGGAACGCCCCGAAAGCCTTACGGAGAAAGGGAATATGCAAAACCCCACCAATGAAAGACCCCCTTGAACCCTTCCGGTAATGGCGGGCTTCAAATCCAGCGACAACCCTTCTTTGGCAAACTCCCTGATCCGGTGCCCAGCTTCCCGGAGCCAATCCAATTCAGAATGCCAAAGGACGAAGTCATCCATGTAGCGTACATACCCCCGGCACCGCAGGGTTTCCTTAATGAAGCGGTCCAGGCTTCCCAAATAAAAGTTGGCAAAGTGCTGGCTGCACAAATTCCCGATCGGCAAACCACAACCAGGCGAAGTTGAATAGGACGACAACAGCCTACCGAAGAGGCGGGACAAGCCAGGATCGTGGTATTTCGTAGCCAACATCCCTAACAAGGTTTCGTGGGGGATACTGTCAAAGTACTTTCGTACATCAAATTTCAGGTAATGGGAATACCCACGACTAAAGTGTTGGGCTCGGCTGGCACAAGCGAACTGCCCCTTCCCCACACGGCAAGCATAGCTATCGAAAACGGAAGCCCTCTCCAATACAGGCTCGCACACATTCATAATTGCATGGTGCAGGACACGCTCAGGGAAGGCCGCCGCACAGATTACCCTCTCCTTAGGGTCGTAAACTTTGAAGTAGTGGTAATTGCCGATACAGGCATCACCGGAGAGGAGGGATTCGCGGAGTGACAAAAGGTTCTTTTGCAAATCAGCCCGGAACTTTACGACCTCACGCTTGCCCGTCTTCCCACGGGCGGCTTTCAAGAACGCTTCCCGCAGGTTCTCCATCCTGGCTATTTGGCTTATCATCACCTTTACTTTCAAATTCAATGATTGCAGAGAGAAAGGGGGGGCTATGCTTTTCCGCCCGCTTTTTCCCCACTCCCTGGATGCCTGAGATTTCCGTTGCATCCCGGAATCGGCCTTGTGCCATATCCGCCAAGTGGCGGTTAGTGAAAATGCTGTATACAGGAACCCCTGCATCTTCTGCCATGGCTTTGCGAATATCTTTCAGCCTACAGTAGAGTGCGAAGTCCTGTTCATTGAGAATCTCCCGAAAATCAGTTTTTCCAGATGATGGGGCATCCCCTTGCCGGGATACACCGTCCAAATATTCCACAGCCACACTCCAGTAAGAAGGGAGGCCCACTCCTTGCACCAGGCATTTCTCTATCGTAAGGATGCGGTGTGAGCGGAGGAATTGGTTCAACTCCCCTTCCCCGATGGAGGGATCCCCTGCTTCGACCCTAAAAAACTTCAACTGCATGGTAACCCAACTACGAACCAAGTACCAAAATTAGACATAATGCCGAGGTGAAATTTTGCCGCACACTCGCTCATGGCACTCCATTCACCGGGGCGACGGGCTCCGCCACGTGCCCCTTGTTCATTCCGTTTCATTTCACTCGTCACTTTTTTACAGGACTGAGGCACAAGCGAAAGCCCAGGTCGTAGCCGCGGTCGCCCGGGTTGCCCCTGCTGCGGAGCGCAGAACGGCAGTTCCTGGCGTCGCTGCCCCCAGCTGCCACCACGGTACACGCGGTCCGAGCCAATGGAAGGACCCGTTGGATCTGTGACGCTGCCTGTTGGATAATCGCCAAACCAATCGTGGCACCATTCCCATACATTCCCGTGCATATCGTACAAGCCCCAGGGATTGGGTGCGTAGTTCCCCACCGGAGTGGTGGTTTTAAGATAGGGTCCTTTTTCGACACCTCCGTATGGATATTCACCATTAAAGTTGGCTTGGTGGCTGGAGAGGCTGTCCCCGAAGGCAAAGACCGTAGTCGTCCCTGCACGGCAAGCATATTCCCATTCCGCCTCGGTCGGTAAGCTGTACTGGTAGCCTTCCGGCAACCGTCCAGCCTTTCCTTCCCGTTCATTCAGCTTCTGGCAAAACTCCACCGCATCTTCCCAACTGACTTTCTCCACAGGGGCATCCTTGCCAGCGTCTTCAAAACGACTGGGGTTCTCTCCCATCGCCACCTCCCATTGCCCTTGCGTCACCGGATACTTCCCGAGCCAATACGGGCGGCTGATTTTAACCAAGTGCTGGGTTTCGTCATTACATCGGTCTTCCTCATCTTCCGGGCTCCCCATAAGGAACTCCCCGGCGGGAATGGGCAATAACTCCAGGCCGAGCCAGGGGATAGTGACGGAGGTAGGAGCTGCAGGCAAGTTGTCCCTGGGTACCAACCCTACCTGCTGCCTGGCCAAGGACAGGGCGTCGCCCACCATGTTCTCCAGTACCTGGTTCTTCTTGGGCGAAAGTACAAGGCTGCTCTGGGATGCAGGGACTAAAGGGTTTTCCTGGGACATGGCTGGATTCTAACGAGAGATTGAATGACCAAGTCAAGAGGTAAGGTTTTCGATTTCTTCGTCCAACTTCGCCAACTCCTCCTCCAGGGAGTCCACAGTTTCTTGCAGGCCTTGAGAGAGCTGCCCGACCACCTTTTCCAGAAGACTTGCGTCCTTTTTCGTGAGTTCGTAGAGGTCGAAATCTTCGCTTGCTTTTTGGGCATCGATCTCTTCAAGGGTTTGAAGGATGCGTTCCTGGAGTGCCTCCCATGCCTTTTTGATGTTTACTTTGTCATGGCCGAGTTGAAGGTCGTCCGCTCGGAGTCCCATCTTCACGAGGTAGGCATCAGGATCCGCAGCGATCTCTTCGAGCTTGCGGATGTCCCCGGAGTCTTTGGCTTGGTTGATCTCGGCAGTCAGCTTTTCATAGGCTTCCCGCTTTTCGGGATCATTGTGGAACTTGTCCGGATGGTAGAGGCGTACAAGCTTCTTCCAGAGTTTCTGGATGTGCTTTTCCTCTTCTTCGGAGAGGACATGCTTATCCTCCAATGCCTGGGCGGTCTTCTCGTACTGGCGGCGGGTAGATTCTTCCTTCTCCCAGAACTCTGCTTCCACATCCTCTGCCGCTTCGTCCCCTTCGGCGAGGAGGGTGTCGATGTACATTTTCCGGTATTCGATCTTGAGCCGGAGGCTGTCCCGTTTTTCATATAAGGGACGGAGAGCATGGAAGATGGTGGCTCGGACTTGGTCCACCTTGGAGCGGATGGAGGCAAGTTCGGCCTCCAGTCCGGCCAGGCGGTCCCGTGCGGTCTCGACCAGGCGGCGGAGACTTTCAGCTTCCTGATCTTGCCAAAGAACGACATGGGTACCTCCAGCCACAGCCCCCGGTTCCCCATCCTCCTGGGTGTACACAAAGGGTTCCGGTGGCGGGGTGGCGAGGTTGGCCAGATACCAGGAACCCATCTTGCGGGAGCGTTCATTGTCTGAACCTGCAAGCCATTCCAGCCAGGAATGGAAGTCCTTGTCTGTGGCGGCGTCCCGGAAATCCCGTCCTTTGAATTTGCCAAACGAGAGCCGTTGCGGATACCAATCTTCCCTCGACTTGGCTACCAGGCCTTCCCAAGTCAAGATCCTCAAACGCCTGGCAGCGGGTTGGAGGATTTGGGTGAAAAGGTCCACCGTGGCGAGGACATCCCCATCAGCCGAATGGGCGGCACGGTCCGGGAGTTGGAAGTAGCGGCGAAGGGTCTGTAGCTTGAAGTTCCCCGCCGGGATGGTGCCGAGCAATCGTCGGGTAAGGTCCAAAGCACAGAAACCACGACTCCCGATGGGCAGTATCCCCAAGCGTTCCCATTCCGGGAGGAGGACTTTGTCCCAGTCGAAACGTAGGTTGTAAGCCACCACGGGCAAGCTTCTTACGTACTCCCGAAGGGCATCATACACTTCCCCTGGTGGAAAGCCGTCCCGCTCCAGGATCTCCCGTGTATAGCCATGGATGGCCGAGGCCTTGTGAGGAATGTCGATCCCATGGTTGACCAGGCGGACAAAGATCTCACCCGTCCTTTCCCAGCCCCGCATACGCTGGGCCGCAATTTCCAACACATGGATCGGGGTAGCAATGCCGTCCGTCTCCACATCAATAATTACCCATTCTTGGTCCATAAATTAGAATGCTTTCATCCGTAGACAGGGAGTTCCCCTAAGTCAAATAGGATAAGGGATGTAGAGGTCGAAACGGTGACGATGTTATCCGCACAGGTTCAGAATTGATCTGTATCGGCAGATAAAAAGAAGGAACCACGAATCGACACTAATGATGGGGACGGCCTGAATGACCGTCCTACAACGCAGTAATATCTTCTGGTCCTAGAAGAATACGCTGAAAATACAAATGAACCCTTTCAATAATTCGTGGTTCTTCAACTGATCACTTAGGTAAATCCTTGATCGTCCAGGGAAGGTTGCGGTCTTTGGATTTCTCGCGGGTGAGTTCGACCATTACCGGGTTCACGGGATCGGCTTCATGCCCCCATTCCCGGCGGATGTAGGTGAGGATGGCCGCGACATTCTCGTCTGTGAAAGTGGGGTTGTGCTTATGGGGAGGCATGACGAGGTTCCACTCCTGGCCATTGACAGTGATGGGTCCCATGAGGCCATCGAGAACGATGTGAATGAGACGAGTTTCAGAGCCAGTAACAAAAGGTGAATCAGCAAGTGGTGGGGCAACTGCGGGTTGACCTTCTCCAGATGCAAGGTGGCAGGGCATACAAGTCGTGGTGTATAGGATTCTGCCTTTTTCAAATAGCTTTCTGTTTTCAGGAGAAAGGGGTTTGCC
>CAYSOI010000268.1:0-6237 GCA_964432425.1 uncultured Opitutales bacterium
AGTTCTGGGCCATGTGGAGTGATGGTCCTGGGTTAGCCAGAAAAGGAGTTTCCAAGTCGGCTCATCGGAACAAAGTCCCAGGACATGACCAGCCAGGCACTCGTGTTTCCTTCGCCACCAGTTGTGATGGATTGAACTGGACAAAACCTGCTGACCTTTCTGGACCACCCAGACGTGAGAGCTTCGGTTGGATCGCCCGAGGATTCTGGGTTCGCGATAATCGCTTGTTGGCTTTAGCCAGCCATTTCCATGCTCCTGGTTATCCGGGTGAAGGCCTGAGCCTCGAAGCCTTTACCTGGAATCCATTCTTTCAACAATGGGAAGCTTATGGAACTGTCCTGGATGACACCTTGAACAACTTCCCGCCGAAACGACTTCCTTCCGGAGAATACATGATGACCCGCCGCGATCACGATCGGCAGGTCTCTGTCATGGTCGGTGGTGTCAAAGCCTACAATGATTGGAAGATCCACGAACTCTCCAGCTACAACGAAGGTGGTCGCCCCGAAGAACCCTACTGGTACATTCTACCCGATGGCAAAAACATCGTCGGTCTCATACGTGACAACGGCCGCTCTGGTCGACTACTCCGCACATTCTCCACCGACAACGGCCAATCCTGGTCCAGGATCGTCAAAACCAACTTCCCCGACGCCACCAGCAAGTTCTTCGTCCACCGAACCTCCCGTGGCTACTATGCCATGGTCTCCAACTCCAACCCCCGCCGCCGGGACCCTCTCACTCTCGCCATCAGCCAAGACGGCCTCGTCTACACCCACCTCTTCTACCTCGTCGGCGGTCGCCACATCGACTATCCCCACATCCTCGAACACAACGACCACCTCTACATCGCCTTCTCCGGAGCCAAGCAAACCATGGAAGTCATGCGAGTCTCGTTGGACGAGATTGAGAAGCTTTCCCATTTTTGATTTCTTAACCGCTGATCTCCGCTAATCTACGCTGATTGATCAGTGTAGGAAAGGATCAGCGTTTCATTAGCGTTCTTTACCGGTTTGCTTTTTTAAAAGAGATCGTTAAGTTAGGCAGCATGTTCACTTTCCAACATCCCCCTAAATGGTTTCTCTGTGTCTGGATGACATTGTGCGGAGTGCTTTCCGCCGATGTTCCGTTAATTGTTGAATACTCGGGGCGTGCCTCTTCTGGAGGTTCTCCGTTTACGGGTACTGGGAGTTTTAAGTTTGCTTTCGTGGATTCGGCTGGAACGACGACTTACTGGAGCAATGATGGCACCAGTACTGGAGGCAGTGAGCCGACCGCGGCGGTGTTGGCGGATTGTGATGATGGGTTTTACTCGGTCTACCTGGGGGATTCCTCCGTTACCAATATGACGGTGATTGGGGAAACGGTTTTTGATAATGATACGTTGTATCTTCGGGTCTGGTTTGATGATGGTGTCAATGGTTCGCAGCAGCTTTCTCCGGATCAATTGATTGCTTCGACAGTGTTTGCGGTTCGGGCAGGTAAGGCGGACAAAGTGGCAGATGGGGCGATTACGGAGTCCATGTTGTCGGCTGCCTTGCAGAACAAACTCAATGCCACGACTTCTTCAACTGCCCCCAGTGGCATGGCCACGATTCCAGAAGGGGAGTTCACGATGGGAAATGATGATGGTTCCTACAACCAGACTCCCGCCCGGGCGATCACGCTTTCCGAGTATTTTATCGAAACGCATGAGGTGAGCAAAGATGCCTGGGATACGACTTACACCTGGGCCACTTCAAATGGCTACACCTTTGACAACGCGGGCACCGCGGCAGCTTCTACCCATCCGGTTTGCCAACTCAATTGGTATGACATCATCAAATGGTGCAATGCCCGGTCTGAGCAGGAGGGACTGACTCCTGTCTACTACACCGATCAATTTCACAATGATGTGTACCGAACCGGCCAAGTCGACATTGAAGAAGCCTGGGTGGATTGGGAGGCAACAGGTTATCGGTTGCCCACGGAAGCTGAATGGGAAAAAGCCGCCAGAGGTGGTCTGGAAGACAAGCTCTATCCATGGGGGGACACCATTGATGGAAGCTACGCCAACTACAATGGTAGCGGAGACCTTTTTGATGCGGCCGCACTGCCGAGGACGACTCCCGCTGGCGACTACAATGGCGGCCAAACGCCGACCGGAGATGACCGCGCCAATGGCTACGGACTGTACGATGTAGCAGGCAATGTTTCCGAATGGGTGTGGGATTGGTATGATTTCGAAGCCTACCAGGATGAAGATGCCTCTACCACGGATCCCTACGGTCCAGAAACCGGGACTACCCGTGTCATTCGGGGCGGTTCCTGGGGAAGTACGGATGAGCTGCTTGGCGTGGCCAACCGGGATTACGGAACACCAGGTAGCACCAGTTACAGTGGGTTCCGTTGTGTTCGTTCCAATCAATAGACTTTGACGTTGGGAGCATGCTGAGAAAATTGAACTGTTGGGCCATTCGGGGTAACTCGGAAATGGCCAGGAATTTGGGAGCGGGGACTTTCTTGCCCCCGGTTTTCAAAGAGACTGGAAAGTCCCTTCTTCCATGGCTTGCATTCATCGCTTTGGTTTCCTTGACAAATGCTGGCACCAGTCGAAGTGCCAACTATTCCATCTCTTCAGGGTCACTGAACGCAGGAGGACGCCCTTCCAGTAGTTCGACCTACAGCAATGTTGGTTTCATCAGTGTGCAAAAGACTGACAGTCCCGAACGGCCCACAGCCAGTGCTGGGGAAGGGGACTCCAAGGTCGAACTCATGCAAACGGGTTTCCGCTTGGTCACCAAGGCTACCATCAAGGCAGAAAAGCCGTTGCCTCCTTCCAAACCGCAAATTCTGAGTTCCATTCCACACCAGAACCTTGAAGCTGGGAGTCCAATTTCTCTGGAAGTGGAAGCCACCGGCACTCAACCCATGACCTTTCAATGGTACAAAGGCAGGACGCCTCTGACCGGACAAACTTCACACAAGCTAACCATTGCTCATACGGACGAGAGCCATGCAGGTATCTATCGGGTGTTGGTTCGCAATTCCTTGGGATACCGATGGGGAAACAAGGTCTACGTGCAAATTCTAGAGCCTCCGGTGATCACAAAACATCCGGCGAGTCAGACCGTGGTTTACGGTCATGCCATCCACCTTTCCGTAGAGGCCAGCGGTTCACCCAAACTTCGCTTTCAATGGTTTCGCAATAACCAACCCATTCGAAGAGCCAATCGAAACGTCTTGCGTTTAAAGGCATTGCCTGAATTCGAGGGCACCTACCATGTGGATGTGTCGAATGAAATTGGTTCCATTTCGAGTGCCTCCGCAGCCATTCAAGTCCATCGCCCTCCTGTCATGGACAGGGCTCCAATATCGCAAGTTGCAGTACCAGGGCAAGAGGTTGTTTTTTCCGTAGCCGCTTCAGGAAAAGACCAGCATGGCAATGCCGTGACCTACCAGTGGTACAAAGGCCGAAAAGTACTGGTTGGGGAAACTTCGGAAACTTTGAGGTTTTCTTCCACTGGTGCTGACGATGCCGGGGTTTATTTCGTAGAAGTCCGCAATGAAATTGGCACGCTTCGAAGCCGTCCGTTTCGTCTCTATTTATTCTACCCACCCGAAATTGTGCAACAACCTGCCGACGTCATTACTACGGAAGGAGGAAAGGCCTATTTTTTTGCGAAAGCCAGGGGCAGCCGAAGACTTCAATTTCAATGGTTCAAGGATGGTGCCGCCATTCGACGGGCCAACCGAAATCGACTCCACCTCTATCCTGTGGAAAGGGCAGATGCCGGGGTGTACCATGTGGTTGTGAAGAACAAGGTGGGTTCCGTTGAAAGTGATCCGGTCTCGTTGGGGCTAACTGAGGCGACAACTCTTGTTTCCGAGCCATCCGATTGGACCGCTCCTTTTTCACGATGGACTGTTCTTGAAGACTTACTGGAAGAAGAAGCGACTCCTGACTCAGACTTGGACAACGACGGTCTTCCAAATCTTTTGGAGTACGCATTCTTTGGGAATCCCCATGCATCTGATCCTGAGATCCTTCCAACTGTGAGTCAGGTACAGGGGGCGGAAGGGATCCATTATCTTGTCGTATCCTGGAGGGAGGCGTCTGAAGCGACGGGTATTCGCTATACCCTGCAATCCTCGACTGACTTAAGGTCTTGGGAAGATCTGAATTTGTCCTTTTATCCAGTTACCCGCTTAGAAAAAGGCAGTCATACAGAAGTCTCATTATTTATTTTGCCTGAAGAAAGTAGTGTGCGTTTTTACCGCATTGTGGTTTCTCAGGAATAGCACATTTCCAAGATGAGGGATTTGGTTACAGGAATGTAATATTTTACATATGTATCGAGCATATTTGAGAACACTCTTGACATGGAGGTATCTCTTTTTGTGATCTGATGGAATTCTTTTTGAATCATGAAAAAGCTCTGTCTTCTACTCCTGTATTTTTGCTCAGTCCACTTTCAATACGGGCAGGATCTTAGATCTATTCAGCAACGGGCAGTCAGTGGCGAGGTGCAGGCTATCTACGAATTAGGGACCGTACTCTACCAAGGTCTTGGTATTCCCAAGGATCGAACCACGGCTTTCAAGTGGCTTTGGAGTGCTGCTCAACAAGGTCATCCTGATGCACAATACACCATTGGATTCTGTTATACTCGTGGTTCCGTGGTGGACCAGTCTTTTGAGGAAGGTGCCAAATGGGTGAGGAAAGCTGCTGAGAAAGGCCATGCCTACGCAGCCAATGCTTTGGCGGCCATGTATACCCAGGGGCTTGGAGTCCCTAAGTCGGGAATGGAGTCGGCCAAATGGTATCAATCTGCCGCAACAGGCGGACATACGGAAGCACAGTTGAAATTGGCCGAAATGTATGAAACTGGAGACGTCATTCAGCAGGATTTTGTCCGTGCTCATGCATGGTATCAGGTTGCCGCACTTCTTGGAGTTGGTGAAGCATTTTCAAAGCGGGACAAAGTTGCCCGTTCAATGGATGCGAGCGGGCATGCCAAGGCACAGGCCTTTACCTTGCAAATTCTGCAACAGCTCGGCTCCAAGCCAGCTCCCATACCTGCCATTCATACGGGGGGAACCATGCTGAAGAGTACAGACGTTCGGAACATGGCATTAACTTTGCCTCCCATTCTTCCTGCCTCCAACCCTCTGGCTCAAGTGGCTGCATCCCCCCCCACAACCGTTCCTTCTGGCTCCGTACCTGCCACAACCCCAGCATCCACCTCCCTACCTTCAATAACGCCCACTGACCCGATCACGCCAACACCAGCTCTAAGCATTCAGACGCCCTACATCCGGGAAGGCCAGCCCTTTGTCATTCCAGAGTTGGATATGGAAATGGTTTGGGTTGAACGAGGGAAGTTCACCATGGGCACTCCTGAACGCGATGGGAAGACCAGCAGACCTGGGGAGGCTCGTCACGAAGTCAGGATCTCCAAGGGGTTCTGGCTTGGAAAGTTCGAGGTGACCAATGCACAGTATTCCAAACTTACCGGAAATGAAGTGGCTGGTGAGAATAAATGGCCTGTAGTGAATCTCAGTTGGAATCAGGCTCATGACTATTGTGAAATGCTCCAAGCCAGTTTTGGTAAGCTAAATCGCCTTCCACGTGGGTATGCCTTCCAGCTCCCTTCTGAGGCCCAGTGGGAGTTTGCCTGCAAAGCCGGTACGAAAACCGAATTTCATTTCGGAGACGATATTACTCCGGACTTTGCGAATATTGCAGGTTCAGGCCGCAAACGCAAACGAGGCAATAGCTCCTTGGTCGATGTGGGCTCTTATAAACCAAATCCATGGGGATTCTATGATATGCACGGCAACGCCATGGAATTTGTCTACGACTGGTGGGGACATTATCCTAGCGATTCACCAAACATTACGGATCCTCTCGGAGCCACGGACGGAACGGAAAAGCTTACCCGTGGGGGGAGTTGGCGTTCCAAAACCACGAGTTGCCGTTCTTCTTCCCGGTCGAGGGTATATGATCTGGATTCTCCAATGAAGGCTGCGGGTCTAAGAGTTTGTCTGGCCCCGATTCGGAAGTAGAGTTGCTAGGTTTCCGCTAGGGCAGAAATGGCCCTTTGGGCAGCACAAGCTCCTGTGCCGGAGGCATTATCGCGATTAGCCCTAGGTCGAGCAAAGCGATACCTGGGGTGGGTATATGAATATTAAATTGCACCCTAGACTGATCTTCGGATAGCGAATCAATACTGATCCCTTTCTATTGCTGGCTTC
>CAYSOI010000269.1:0-93 GCA_964432425.1 uncultured Opitutales bacterium
GTTCTTTTTCTGATGTTCCTGCAAGCTTGGTCAGTGCCTTCAATTCCTTATCTTTAGAATCCAGATCCTTCTTGGCTTTGGCTAATGCGGACT
>CAYSOI010000269.1:193-5833 GCA_964432425.1 uncultured Opitutales bacterium
CCATCTCTTTTCCTGAAGCCATTTGAGCTTCACTTCCCTTTTCCGCGGCAGCCAAACTCTTATTTAACTTCGCCATCTCCGCGGCGTGGGCTGCCTTGGCAGACTCTAATTCAGCGATGAGGTCGGCACTTTGCTTTTTGGAGGAAGTCACCAATTTTGCCTGAGCACTCAGTTCTTTGGTCAGCTTCTCCAGCTCTTCATCTTTAGAATCCAGATCCTTCTTGGCTTTGGCTAATGCGGACTCCATCTCTTTTCCTGAAGCCATTTGAGCTTCACTTCCCTTTTCCGCGGCAGCCAAGCTTTGTGATAATTTCACAAGCTCTACAGCATGAGATTTTTTGGTCGCTTCTAATTGAGCCAAGAGCTCTTCCTTTTCCTCGCCAGAAGAATCAACAAGTTTGATAAGCTTTTTCACTTCTTCAGCTTTCGCATCCAATTCCTCTCGGGCTTTTGCCAGAGCTGATTCGGCAGCTTGGCTGGATGCCATTTGAGACTCACTGCCCTTTTGCGCAGCGGCCAAGCTCTTCTTCAACTTATCCACTTCCTGGGCATGGACTGATTTTACGGACTCCAGTTGGGAAACCAAGTCGGCACTCTGCTTTTTCGAGCTGGCAACCAGCTTCGTCTGGGTGCTCAATTCTTTTTCAAGTTTCTCCAGTTCTTCATCTTTGGAATTGAGATCCTTTTTAGCTTTGGCCAAGACCTTAATTTCTTTGAGGAGATCAGCATTTTGTTTTTCCATGCTGGCTGACTGGGCCTGTTCAGATTGGATTAGCTTATTGAGCTTCGATAGATTCTTTGTCAGTTCGTCAATCTTGTCTTCTCGCTCTTTCACTTCTTTCTGAGCCAGCTTTAACTTGGCTTCAGTTTCCGCGTTTTGCCCCCCTTTCTTCATCTGGGCGGCCAAAGTTTGCTGTAATTTGGCTAGTTCCGTTTCATGTTTGGCCTCTTTTTCTTTCAACACATTGGTAAGGCCTGCATTCTCTTTCTCCAAAGCCTCAGTCTTTTTCTGGCTGGCGATTACTAGTGCATCGGAATTCTTCTGAAGTTTTTCAAGGGAGTCATCTTTGGTTTCCAGCAAGTCTTCCGTTCTGGAAAGTTGGCTCTTAAGGGTTTTGATGGTCTGAGCATGGATATCCAGCTCCTTGTTTTTATTCTGGATTTGGCGGTCCAGCTGGGTGCTCCCTACCAAAACCTCATCCAGCTTTTCTTTAAGGAGGCTGTTCGCAGTGCGTGATTTTGCGAGATCCTCTTGGAATTGCTTGGTGTTTGCCGTCAGGACTCCATTCGCCTTGGAAATCTCAGATAACTTCTTTTCGACCTCTGCCAACTCAGCCGCTTTCGCATCGCGTTCTTTTGTGGCTCGGGCCAACTGAGCCATCGTCTCAATGTCCTTGGTCATATTGGAAAACCCGTTGGTTGTTGCCGCAGCCAAACTTTTCTGGAGCTTCACCATATCCTTCTTGATCTTGCTCAGCTCAACTTCTTTTGCAGCTAACGCCCGACTGGTTTCCGTTGGACTACCGGGCTTGGCTGAAGTCTCCAATCTTTTCTGTAACTCAGCATTTTCCTGTTCCAGTGCCTGGGCTTTGGCAAGGTGGGCTTGGGTTTGTTTGTTTTGGCCATCCAGATGGAGGCTCAGTTGCTTCACCTCTTTATCCGCCTTTTGAAAGTCTGCCCTGAGTTTCTCGGTTTGCGCTTTGAATGTAGCGACCTGCTCTGCCAGGGTCTTGTTGGTTTGCCTTTCCTGAGCTAGTTCAGCCTGAATTTGAGTGACTTGAGGATTATTGGATGGAGGAGTCGGGAGCTTCTGTGAAATTTGTTTCTGAAGATCTTCATTTTGCTTTTTGGAAGCCTGTAGTTGCTTGTAAAGATCTGCATTGTTGGAGGCATATGTCTTGAGGTTTTTTTGAATGGCAGAGATGGATGTCTCACGGTGTTTCAACTGTTTGTTGGTCTCCTCAAGCTCTTTCTCTAAGCCTGCTAAATTCTTCGCATGAAGCTCACGCTGTTGGCTGGAGGACTCTACCAGCTTGGTCGATTCCTCGTAAAGCTTGGTCAGTCGTTGCACTTCTTGCCGAAGAGAAATGACTTCAGGAGCGTCCGTACCAGGAGCTGTAGATGGTGTAGCTTTTGGTGCGGGTGCCGATTTCAATGCGTCCAACTCCTTGCGAAGTACGGCGATTTCATTCAGTAATTCCTCATTAGCTGTTTCTGTCTTGGCATTATTGGAAACAGCGGCCACAGAGGCAGGGGCTTTCGCACTCTGAACAGTCCCACCGAGCTTTTCAACCAATGTATCTTTCTGCTTTGATAGGGCTGGCAATGTGATTTCAGAAAGAAGCAAACGAGCTTCGGGAGCCCTCTTCAGCTCGTAAAGAACTGTGGCTTGATTGAGTTGAATAGTTTGCGTTTCAGCCTCTGAATTACTTCCGGTAAGGAGGGAGGACCATGCTTTGTAAGCAGCTTCCCAATCAGGCTTTTTCAGTTCGTAGTAAGCCTCCGCCTGCAATGTGCGATAGGAGCGATTCTGTGGGTCCAAACGAACTGCTTCGGCCAAGGAATTCATCAAGGTCTTGTCGTATTCCTCTGAGGCAAGGAGGTTTTCAGCTAGGATTGGCTTGGAAAAGTAGAGTAGGTGAGCCCCAAGCTGATAATGATAGACCGGGACTGTGGGGTCGAGCTTTGCGGCTTTGGTGAAGTGCTGGTAGGCTTCACGAAATCTGCCGTTTTCAGAATGGTGGTTGCCAAGCTGTTGGTTGACTACTGCAAGGTTAGGGTCGAGTGCATAAGCTTTCTGGAAAACTCTGTAGGCATCCGGGTATCTGCCTATTTCGCGAAGAAACTTACCGTGAAGAACATACCCAAATACATCCTTGGGATTATTGTTGTTAAAGGAGGCGTAAGCTTTTGCAATGTTATCAATGCGATCAGCAAGCTTCTGAATTTCAAATTTATCAGGGTTATCCGAATATTGAAACAGCAACTTTTCGTGCCGCTGAACAATTGTCAGTAGTTCCTTTTGATCTAATTTGGCAGGCCGGGAACTTGGTTGGGAGGTTGCTAAAGTGGTACATGCCACAAGCACAAGTAAGCACTTAGCTGCTTTTTGCATGGAGAGTGGAAAGTTGCTTTGAAGACAAGAAATGAATCGATTGGGCATAGCTAATCCAAGCATTAGGTGGGGGTTAAGCGGTGATTCTCGAAGGGTATGGAGAAAGTGTTTTAGAGCAGGATGCAGATTGAATTCAGTGAGGCAAGCCAGGAAGTTAATTATTAAGGGGGAGGCCGGAGCGACATCTTGTCCCGCCATGCCATCCTGTCATTAGGCAACAATAAACAGAGGCCAACATGACACACCCAGAAGTAAAAAAGAAACCACAATCCCTTTCTCCATAAGGGTTCGTAGGTTGGCATTTCATTTGCATTACCCAAAGAGTATATGGGTCATAACCACCAACAAAGGAACTAACAAATGAAACACACAAATATTATTAGAAATGATCATCCTCTTTCCGTGCTTGATCGCTTTTTGGATTTTGGCTTACGCGGTTTGGATGATTACAATTATGCACTCCCGGGAAATACATCCAAGCGGGGCAAAGACCTCACAAATAGTCAAATCGAGGTGTTTGAAGAAGATGATAATTACGTCGCCACCCTAGACCTTCCAGGGGTGAAGAAAAAGGATATTGAGCTGCATGTAGAAGGACGCGGCTTGCGGATCCGTGCGACCCGAAGTGCTCGGGAAAAAGATTCATCTGAAGAGCAAAGCTTGGAGCAATCCCTCGTACTGGGTGAGAATATAAATCCTGATAAAATCCATGCAAAGCTGGAGGATGGAGTTCTGGAAATCACCTTACCCAAAGCGGAAGCAACCAAAGCTCGACAAATTGCAGTTAAGTGAGAATTCATAATGGTTTAAGGTTATCAAAGCCGGGGTTCCTGGAGGGGAGCCCCGGTTTTTTGTTCGTAGAATCATGAGAAGAATGGTGTGGTATCCGACAAATGAGTGATTTGCCGATAGAATCGATTCGAACAGAGATTATCACCGGTTTGCGAGAAACTGGACGTGTAGTACTGACTGCCCCAACTGGAGCCGGAAAGTCGACACAAGTCCCACAGATGCTTCTGGATGAACACCCTGATTTAGATGGGCAAATTATCGTCCTTCAGCCTAGACGACTGGCAGCTCGAATGCTGGCGAAACGAGTTGCCTCTGAACGCAGAGTGCGTCTAGGCATGGAAGTAGGGTTTCAAGTGCGTTTTCAGGAAATGGCTAATCCAGATACCCGCATTCTCTACATGACAGAAGGTTTATTCTGGAGACGATTGATTCAGGATCCCACCTTGAAGGGAATCGGCGCAGTGCTGTTTGATGAATTTCATGAAAGGCATGTGGACGGAGACCTTGCCCTCTCAAGAACACTGGACATCCAAAAAAATCAACGGCCTGACTTAATAATTGGAGTGATGTCCGCGACGTTGGAGGTCGAACTAGCAACTAAGTTTTTAGCTCCCTGCACAGTATTAAGATGTGAAGGGAGAAGCTACCCGGTTGAAATCTTGTATAGCGGAGATGGCTCAGGGGAAGGGTCCCGCCCAGTCTGGGAACGGGTTGCCAAAAGCCTACCGGAAATCTTGAGAAACCATCCAGAAGGCAATGCTCTGATCTTTATGCCCGGGGCCTTCGAAATACGAAAAACCATTGAAGCCATTCAGAACCTCAAGGCGACCAGAGGTATTGAGGTCTTTTCACTTCATGGTGAAATGCCACCGGAAAAACAAGACCAAGTGCTGGCATCCGGAAACAAGCGAAAGATTATTGTATCGACAAATGTCGCCGAAACATCCCTCACCATTGATGGAGTGCGAATTGTGATCGATAGCGGCTTGGCCAAAATATCACGCTATGACCCCAAACGTGGAGTCAATGGCTTAATGACAGAGCGAATTAGCAAAGCCTCTGCAGATCAAAGAGCAGGCCGTGCGGGACGAGTTGCTCCAGGTGTTTGCTTGCGGCTATGGAAAGAGACCGACACCGCAGGTATGATGCCACACAACGACCCAGAGGTGTATCGAGTCGACCTTGCTCCTGGAATGCTGGAAATGCTGGCAGGAGGAGTAGGCCAGGCCTCAGATTTTGCCTGGATTGAGTCACCTTCCCCTGAAGCCATTTCCAGTGCAGAAAAATTATTGGTAGACCTAGGAGCCATATGTGAGATTGGAGGACACATTACTCCCGAAGGCAAAAGAATGGCGACCTTCCCTCTGCACCCAAGGTACGCCAAAATGCTGCTTGAAGGAGAAAAGAGGGGATGCCTGGGACTGGTAATACAATTGGCGGCATTGGTTCAGGGGAGGCCTTTCTTGCTACCATTGAAGGAAAATAAAAAGGAACGGGAAAGGCAACAGCTCCTAATGGTAGACGAAATGCCGGGCTCCGATTTCTTCTATCTCTATCGGGCTTTTGGCAAGGCTGCGGAAAACGGCTTTTCCAGAGATTTCTGCCAGCAATGGGGGATTCATGGGCTGGCGGCAAGAGAAGCATGGCAAGTTGCCCAACAATATTTGAATCTAGCAAAGTCACAGAAAATGGATTTTGGGGAATCTGAATCCATGGTAGACTTGAAGGAAGTG
>CAYSOI010000269.1:5843-6235 GCA_964432425.1 uncultured Opitutales bacterium
GGCCGCTTTTCCAGAACAAGTTGCCAGACGCCTGGATCGAGGAACTTTACGTTGTGCACTACCAGGTGGACGCCGTGGGGAGTTGCGCAGATCCAGCATCGCAGACAACACCAGCCTAGTGGTTGTCGCTGAAATCGATGAAGTCAAAAAAGGTTCATCTGGACGAGAGCTGCTGCTGGGGTTGGCCACAGAGATTGAAGAAGCATGGCTGGAGGAATTGTTTCCGGGAAGTTTTAGCTCTGGTGTGGAAACCGTCTACGATTCTGATTCAAGAAGAGTTGTCGTTCGGGAAGTCAGAAAGTTCGGTGACTTGATCATTGAGGAGAAAAGCGGTGGCAATGCAGACGAAACCAAAGCGGCAGAGCTACTTGCAGGAGAGTTACAAGCTGGAC
>CAYSOI010000270.1:0-6212 GCA_964432425.1 uncultured Opitutales bacterium
CCATCGGAAATATCCTTTATTTTTTTGACAGCATCTGATGAATAAGGTTCTAACCCAGCATAGCCGGAACCAAAATGTTGGAGAGCTGGAGTGATGGAGTGATGGGATTTATTCTGCCTGCCGATGCTGATTTTTTTTTGGTTTGGGGGTCGAATTAAGAAAGTTAGGGTAGCGAATACACCAAGTTAGTATGCGATTCGTCTACTGCTCCAGCAGTTGCGGACCGCAGGAAAACGGGGCTTGGGTCTGCCCAGGCTTGATGGGTGGTGCCGGCTTGTCCAGGACGTTGCCAGTGAGGCTATGGTCAAGTGCCTTGCCTGCCTCCGCTGAAAGATGGGTCGTTCCTCCCATGCTCCTGATGTAGGCCTCTTTGATACGGTCACCCGAAATACGGAGGTCCCGGTATCGGATCGAGTAGGCGTCCTTCAGCAGGAAAATCCGCATGTACTCGCCCTCGTTGGTCGGGTAGTCCACGCCGTAGCCTCCCTGATGGCTGGTTAGCAAGGGCTTCTCTGAATGGCCGATGAGACAGTTATTGATATCAATGTCGTGCGGAGCGTAGGTCTTGACGTTGTCCGCAGTCAGAAGTGCGTGTTCGGGGCCGCGTTTGGCAAGTCCGTAATCCTCCGTAGTGAACACGAAAGCATTCGGTAGGTCGTAAAACTGGCACTCCTCGACGAGGATGTTGACGTTCTCGGGCTTCAGGCCTTCTTTGGAGGAGTAGTGGGACTTGATATCCAGGCCGGACACGTGCAAACGCCGGAAGATGGAGTTGCGGATGATGGTGTCGTTGAGGCCACCCGTGCTGTCAATGCCATCGCGGCTATTCTGAAAGACGCAGTCCTCCACCAATGCTCGCCGCAAAGAGACCTTCATCCCGTCACAGCAGGCCTTCTCGAAGAGGCACCGGCGAGCCACGAAGTCCGTGACGTCTGGACTCACCGCCCAGAACCCGCCGATGATGTGACAGCCAATCAGCCTTACCCTCTTGCACCTGTCCAGGCGGATATGGATGGCGATCATTCCCTCCAGGCGGCAGTTCTTGATCAGGATGTCTTGCTTATCGCTAGCCCAGAGAGACTGTTTGTCGAAAAAGTCGACGCCGTGTTTAATGCCGCGACCGCCCAACTCCGGGGTGTTCACGTAGTGGAAGATAACGTTGTTCAGTACATTGCCGTTTCCAATCTTGAAGAGCGGTGCCGAGTTCTCCTTGGCGTCAATGATGTGGAACCCGCCGCCTTTCACCGCGGAGATTGTGACGTTGTCCGGCAGTACGTAACTTCCGCTGATGCGATACATCTGGTCAAGCCTAAGGTCTACACCGGGCTTCAGCACGCCCTCTTTGAGCAATTTGGCGAACGCCTCCGAAACATTCTGCATCGGCTCCCAGCCAAGGTCGGCCGAATGCAAGACGGTCCTGACAGGCGTGGGCTCATCGGCAAACTTGTGCAACTCCTCATCAAGCTTCCTGTAGCGATCGTCCATTGGGGGTGCCCCCTGGGCGGCGACGTTGAGGGAGATCATTGAAACAAGCTTCAGGGTAAGGATGGCAATTATGCAGGAATGGATGATTTTCACAGTGGCTTTTTCTCAGGTTTGTTCTGTCAAGAATTCAGCACCAGGCATCAGGCTCAATAGTTCACGGCCAAAGTAGGTCGTGGGGATTACTGGACTTCGATGGATTTCCCTGGTGGGACGGTGATGTGGGTTTTGAGCGACTTGAAGCCCTTGACGGCGGCAGGGGTTTTGAAGGTGCTTTCGATCGCTTGGTCTGTGGGGTTGTGGACACGAAACCAGGCGGTCTCCTGATCCCAGATTACCATAGAGACGGTCAAACCTGGGTCACAGATGGCTGCGTTGCCGACGTAGAAATCGACGGTTTTGTCGGCATCAAAGGTGGCATAGCCCTGGCCTTCGAAGGCGGCGAAGGCATCGAGGACAGAGCTGTCGCTTCGCCAGACGATCATTTCACTGTCATTGTCCAGGCCTTGGATCAACATGGGGACATACATGAGCATGGGTTGACCGGAGTTGTTCACACAGCGTCCAGAGATGCCCTGATTTTCCGCTTCAAGATGGGCAAAGCAGGCGGTCTTGAGCAGCTTTCCCTGTTTGAGCTGGAGTTGGTAGGGAGTCTTGCCACGGAAGCCCATCTCCGTCAGTGCCTGCTCAGCCTGTTCGTCAACGACGTCTTCTTTGGAAGGTCGTAAACGGTTGGTCTTCCAGTGATAACGGCGACCCCGCAAGGTTAAATACCGTGCTTTCCAGGTGGTCCCTGCGGGCTTGTCGCCGGAGATGGCTGGCACGCCAACGAGACGCCCATCCAGATGCAAACCCTCGCTGAGGGGTATGATGCCACCCGCATAACTCCCTACAGGAAGCGGGATGGGTTGGGACTGGGAATCTCCTTTTTCAAGGCGGTTCTTCTTGAGGTTGTAGAGGGCGGAGAGTTCCCTGGGTTCCTGTCCGGGAAGAATGAGGAGATTGTTGCTCCGCATACCGTCTGCGAGAACAGGGTTGATGTTTCCTTTGGAAGGCTGGGTCAGTGTGGCCTTCTGTCTCAGATTGACTTCTGTTTCCACCATCATGAAGGAGAAGTTTTTTTGCTTGGTTGGCGTGAAATAGGTGTAGCGGACTTTACCGCCTACGGTTTCCTTAGGTTTAATCGGGAGCATGCCTTTGGCGTCACCAGCGACTTGCTCCATTTTCCCGAAGGCGAAGTGGTTGCCCAATTCCGCTTCCTGAACCTGCACATTATTACCGTAGAAGGGTAAATCGATAATGGTCGGGGTTTCATACCGAAGAATGCCTTCATTGTTGTCTTCCAGTTCGAGGCGGTAAGCAGGCAAACCGTTTCGGTGCCAACCAGTGTAGACAATTTGGGTCCCCAGCCAGTTCTGGCGATCCCCGCAACGTGCCCGGTAGTTGTTGCAAACCGTACGTAAAACAGGGGAAAGTACCCGCCGCCCCTTTTGGTCTTGGGCCAACAAGGTGAAGAGGTGCTGTTTGTTGTGAGAACCGTCTACAGTGACGTCAAAATCACTGCCATCCGGCTTCCAGTTGCGGACTCGTTCAAAGCCATCGTAAAGTTCAGCCTGGGCCAGCGGGGTCTCATCTTCCGAACGGACCCCGATACCAATACGGAAGTGTTTGCGGTTGTACTCATCCTTGCCGATATCCTTGTTGAAGATGGACCAGCCATCCAGAATAGGTCCTTCGGAGATGAAATAGCGTTCCGGGGCGTCGAAACAATGGGAAAAGGCAAAACGAAAGTAGCGAATAGCCTTGGGCAGGGTCGGAGCGGGCAGGATCTGTTGAAAGCCCTGGGTGGCATGTTTCACATCCTCAGGCGACAACACTTCATGGACAGCAATGGGGATGGGCTGGGAATCCGATGCCGCACTCCATTGGTAAGCTTTCATGCCATCATCCACTTGCTTACCCTTGCTGTCGTAGGTCGCGACGGCAATGCCGGTGAAATGTTTAAACGTCCTGTGGTCAAGCGGGCCACCCTGGGGACGGTGCACGACACTGACATGACCAAACCATCCCAACGACAACATGCGGACGGCAGCCAGGCGTTTGCCGTCTTCTGTGAGCCATGAAGGAGCGGGATAGCGTTCAGCACCAAGGACAAGGTAACGCTGCCCCTCGTAGCTTTCAATTTCCATACCCGGCAAGCAGACAAAGTTTTCATCCGAATGTTGTTTGCAATCGGCAAGCAGTTTGTCCCACTTCTGTTGATTCAATTCCTCGAAAGTTTCACAAAAGGTGATGGCCGAATAACCGGCTTTTTGAGCGGCGGCTTTGTATTGGGCTACAGTCCCTTTTCCGTTGCTGTAGGCAGTCCGTGGACCAATCAGCATTTTCCAGTATTTCATTTTGCCAGGCACGGAAGGGTCTGGAAGCTCATCATATCGCTTGGGCCAACCCTTGCTGGGAATCACCCGGTGTGCCCAGGTCGGCGGAGTGCCCTGGGTTTTCCAGTCGATAACGGCGGGGGATTCCGGCAGAGGTGTAGCTTCGGGCTGGGGGAGGTTGGCCCATGCACCGATATTGTGTTTGGCACTGTTGGTGGCAAAGTCCCGGAAGGTGCGGTCGAGCAGTTTTCCAAACACACTGGGGCGGCCTTCTTTTTCTCCTTTCATGACCTTGAAGTCGATTACGCCGGTGCCGTTTTCACCAACGTTTGACTTGGTGGAGGAGACCATGGTGAGAGTGTAATAACTGTGAACCGCACTGAGGGCGACCCGGCCCTTGCCGTCTTCCCGGACTGCGTAAAGCGTGTTTTCCTTAGTGATGGGGTCACCCACACTGCTGTTATCCAGGGCAATGTAAGTGCTGGCATTGTCTGCCGAGGCAAGGACACGCCAGCCTTTGCCAGTAATGATGGGTGTGCAGGAATAGGAGTTGTCCCATCGCATTACATTCATCGGATAGAGGACCTTCTCGCCTTTTAATGCTTTGGAGATGGAGTCTGTCCCCACAATACTGCCAACCCCGTAGGCTCCGGGTCCGGCCTGGTTTTTGGAAGAGCTGCCATCCTTTAGCTGCTGGATCAGGAATTTTGCATCCCAGGGTTTAAGAAATTCTTCATAGGTCCACCCGTAAGCCTCTCCAAATTCACTGATGGCAGGCACGACGACCATCCCTCCACCCAGGCCCACATATTCAGTGAGCAAACGGAGATTAGGCTCCACAAAACGGTTTTTGTAACCCGGCACCGTGTATCCTTCTCCCGCATAGGGAAGGTTCGCGACCAGCACCACACCGAACTGTTTTAGGTACTCCATGGTCAGCATGTCTTCATGGCTGAGGACATGGAGGTTGTAGCCGGCAGAGCGAAGTTCCTTTTCGTACTCAAGATCAATCAAGGGCACCTTGTTAGCCCGTGAACTCATCACCAGCAGGTTGATCGGCATGCCATTGACTCCACCGGATTTGGGAAGCGGCAGGTCTTTTGCCAATAGAGTAACTCCGGCCAGGAAGGTGAGGAGGACCAGAAAAGTGGATGGTATTCGTAACTTCATAAATGGATGCATTTCAGGATGGTTATTCTTTGACCAGGGTGGTGAGGTGTTTCTTCCAAAAATCAGTGTCCCAGAAAGGTTTCTGTCCTTGAGAGGCAGAACCAAGAGGCGTGCCCGTGAACACAGTGATCATCCCTTTGCCCACTTCCCGTCGCAAAGAGACGGGATCTTCCCCAGCCCAGGCCAGGACGGTAGCTTCTTTATGAGGTTGGACCAAATGTTTCCAAAATAAGAGAGGGTTCCCTTCTGCCGGAGAACTTTTGCTCAGGCCAAGGGGAGTGGGTTTTGCCAACTGTTCCACAGCATCCTCCTCCAGGAGTTGGAAAGGCAGAGATGACTCCAGGAAGGTGTTGGCATGCCCGTTGTATTTCAGGGCATGATTCCCTCCCAGAAAGACAAGCCGGCCTCCGTCTGACACATAATCCTGCAGCATTTTCCGGGTGCCCATTCCCCCGCAATTTGTGTTGGCAAGGACAATGGCGTCATACTGATACAGTTCTTCGAAAGTTTTGGGTAGGGAATACCCCAGTTCGTATTGAAAAGGGGCATCCTGAAGGTAGATTTTCCAAAACATCCCGGCATTGACAAACACCTTCTCCGGAGCGGTTCCCTGGAGCTTCCTCAAACCTGCCGGTTTTTTCGGCACCTTTGTGCCATGTTCCTGAAGGTCTTTATCACTGAATGTCCGGACCCGCTTGAAAATGACCCGTTCCTGGAAGATCTGGTTGTCACCGGGTTTGTGGGTGGAGGCGTCAGTGAGAAAGCGAAAGGAGCCGTCCCACCACCGGTCGATGTCGGCGATTTTGTAATCATGGTAGGCACCTTTGGCTTTCATGACGATCGCACCTTCCGGGGGCTCGGGGTATCCTGGGGTGACCAAGGTGGTGCGGTGCCAAACGGGGTTGCTCAGAGTAGCCGAGATCTGGGTGTTGAGACGTTGCGGTGTTGGGGTGCCCTTGTCGTCCGTCCATTTGACCCGAAGATAGACTTCGTAACCACCGGCCGGAGCTCCGAGCCACCACTTCCCCATCCGTGCACGTGCTTGATCCTTCCTGCGTCCCTGCACAATGCCCAGGGGTGAATCCGGGTCATCGACCATCGGGTTACCAATGTTTACCGAACCGCTATCCAGCAAACGCTCAAATCCTTCCGCTGGAGAGATGCCGCTGGAAACGTCCTCTT
>CAYSOI010000271.1:0-6203 GCA_964432425.1 uncultured Opitutales bacterium
GAACCGCCAAAGGTTTGCCTTGGCCGGCGACCACGATGCAGAATCCGGATTTGATCCGGGAAAGGTCTTTACTGGAGAGGTCCAGGGAGTAGGTTTTCCAGTCTTTGGAAAGGGTGAACTTTTGTTCAGCTTTGGCAGTGTCAAAATGGGGTTTGTCACGACCGATGATGCCCATGGAAATGGTGATCACTTCCCCACCCTGTTCGCCTTTGGCCCGGAAAGAGAGCTTTTGGGCTCCGGTAAGATCAAAGCCGCCGGGCTTGTCGCCCCAATCATTGGGAGGATGTTGCCAGACAATGCCTCCCCATCCGTCGTTGGCTTTGTACTGGAAAC
Organism: uncultured Opitutales bacterium; assembly: GCA_964432425.1. Taxonomy (GTDB): domain Bacteria; phylum Verrucomicrobiota; class Verrucomicrobiia; order Opitutales; family JABJCN01; genus JAYPDO01. The sequence continues at coordinate 334 of CAYSOI010000271.1, forward strand.
GAAGATGTTTGTCGTCGGAAAGTGGGTCATCTGCATAGGCTTCGTTGAGATCCATCGCCACGGTGTTACCCATCCAGCCGGTTGGATAGTAGCGGTGTTTCGCAACTGCTCTCCCTCCGACAATCAGGTATGGCAGTTGCAATTGTGAAGCTTCTGGAGCCTTTCGGGGACCTTTGACAAAGAGAGGTAGACTGGCTGTGGCGGCGCCGCCATTAGAGTCTGTGACTGTGGCGTAGACTCTAAAGATTCCACCATTTGCAGGCATCTTGATGGTAGCGGAGGTAGAAGAAGTTTTACGAAGGGCACCTGGAAACGTGTTTGGGCTTTCCCGAAAGTCTCCGCCAGTGTTGTAGTCGAGACTTTCATCGGCCAAAATCCATTCGGTTTTGATGGTGTCTCCTTCGGGATCGGAAGAACTTAGCTCAATGGTGATGGTTTGCCCCTGCTCGGTTTGGTTGGAAGCTCCTCCTAGCAACTTGAGAGGTTGGATCGTAGGGCATCGGTTGACCGGTGGCTTCCCAGTCCAGAGCTCCTGGAGAACATCAGTGGCCGCAACACGTCGATTTCCCGGCAACAACATGCCAAACCAAGTCGCCGTCCCCTCCTGCTTGTAGCCCCAGGTGAAGGCATAACTTCCGAGGCAAAGCGGATCGGCATCCAGGGCCCGGTAGGCTGCGCCGTACCATTTGGCCTTCTCCGTGCTGGTTTTCTCGATAATGGCTCCAAAAGAAGTTTTGGGAGATTCCCAGGTTCCCGGAGGCCCGTACTCGGTGACAATATAGGGCTTCCTCCCTCCGAGCTCCCTGTACCGCTTGGGCAAACTTTTGACTCCGCCATAGGAATTGATCCCCACGATGTCGACACTGGGGCAAAGTTTATGAATCGCCTCCACCTTCCGACCTCCGATTTCGGCAATGACTGTCGCCACGGGATGCTTGGGATCAATCCGCTTCACCAGGTTGGCCATCGCCTCAATGTGACTCCAAATCGCCGGATTGCTCCCCTCATCGTAGCCTTCCATCTCGTTGCCCAACGCCCAGCAAAGCACTGCCGGATGATCTTTGTAGGCCATCACCGCTTTTCGCACTTTCTCCTGCTGCTTCACCACTTGATCAAAGTCAGTGTAATCAAAACCATGCCGTTCATGCCCCAACCAGATCCCAAGCATCACCTTCATCCCATACTTCTCTGCCTCATCCAACAACTTTCCCGTATTCTCATCCACATCCCACGTCCGAAAACTGTTTCCCCCGATCTTCGCCAAGTCCAGCTTCGAACCTCCCCCTGCCGCTCCTTGAATACGAATCGGCAACACCGGTTTGGCGACAACAACAGAAAATGAAAAAAGGAACAAAAGAGGAAGAATTCGGGTATGGGCCATCCGGGAAGGTTTTGTCCACGACATGTACAAAAACAAGAAAATTGTAGAACAAAAACCTTCGAAAGCCACTTGACAAAAATCCAATAAAGAGGACTCTGTTATGCAAAGTCCAAGTTATGACAAAGCCCATTTCAATACAAAGCCGACGTAAAATGGCGACCCGCTTCCCCAAACCTCCCAAGCCCCCCAAGCCTGCTCACAAGAGAACCCACACTCCCCTCCGCAAAAAGAACCGTGGCTTCTTACCCGCCTACGTCTACCGCCCGGAAATGCTGCTATGGACATGGACGCTTCCGATGTTGCTGCAACTGTTCTGGAATATGTGGCATTTCCTTGATGCCTTGGGATTTACCTCTACATCTCAGGCAGAACACATAGAGTGGCAGCTCGGTTTGAACTTGATAAATTTGGGGGCCTCCGTGTTTGCGTACAAGTGGGCCAAGGGGAAGAAAGGAAAAATTCCCCGCAAAAGGTATTTCCAGCTATTGGGATACCAGTGGCTGCTTCTTGCTACAGTGGCAGGTTTTGTGGGAGATAGGGGATTCAACCTGGAATTCATGCGGGAGAATCCAGCCCTGATGTCGATCCAGTACCCTGCCTATCTCATTTCACTGGTCCATGTGATCCTCATGGTGGCAGCCCTTCCCCCGAAATCACAAAACCCTCAGTTCCTTTGGACGAAAACCCTGGCTTGGGCCACGTTAGCCTTTGTTGGCTCGGGTTTTCTCCTATTCACCTACCAGAGAAACTTTCATTCGTTCGGGTGGATCTCACGCTCCATTGTCTTTGCACCCGCAATAGCATTTTATATCATGCTGGCGAGGACGATCCTGGTTCCGTTAAGGAGTGTAGACACGAAGTTTTTGACTTCCAGTATATTTGCACTGATCTTCCCTATCTGCGGGATGGGGTTAAACATTGCCATCCCCTTTCCCGCAAACCTGCAGACACCTGGGATGTGGGGATTTCTTCTTTTGAGCTGTTTGGCGTTATTGCCTACTTCGGTGAAAAGGCCCGCAATCCGGAAAATCCAATTTCTCGTCATCAGCACCTGTTTTCCATTCAGCCTGTATTTCCTGCTGATTTTCCTTCCTATACTCCCCATTGCCCCCTACATGATCGCAGTGCTTGGAGCAGGATTGCTCGTCCTTTCCCCCGCAGCCCTTTTTTGCGTACACCTGCATCGCCTCAGGGAAGGATACCTGGAGTTTGCCAAACCTCATAAGAAGGGGAAGCTGATCATGGCCTCCACCATCCTGCTCCTCCCCTCCCTCTTTCTAATAAAAGCGGAAACCGACCGCTACTTTTTAATGAAGGGCATCAATTTTATTCTCACCCCCGATCTCGAAAACTCCACCGCAACCTACACAGGCAACCCTTCCCTCACCATCCGAGCACTCGATGCCTACACCAATGACCTGACAGGCACAAAGCTGCCCTACCTGACAGGGCTCCGATCCTCCATCACAACAGGAAACCTTGTCCTGCGGGAACACAAAAGAGAGCGAATCCAGGCAGCCTTTACCGGACATGGCTGGCTGACCAAAAAAGAAATGCTTGAGTCCATCAGTAAGCACAATCCGGCCCCTCCTGCATTTGACCGGCAAGTGGTTATGTCCATTGCCTCGGTCCAACAATCCCCGGTCATTGAAGAACCTGGACTCCTGCGGACAGAAGTGGAATTGGAATTGCTCAACCAAGGGCAACAGGGGAATGAATTTCTCACCACCCTGCAAGTGCCCGAAGGCGTATACATCTCCGGATATGCACTGGATGTTTTGGGAGAAAGAGTGTCCGGGCAGATGTATGAAAGAAAAGCGGCGAAATGGGTCTACCAAAACATCCGCGACTTCCAACGGAAAGATCCCGGCCTCCTCTCCTACAAAAGCCCCACCGAGCTTACCCTCCGCATCTTCCCCTTTGCAGAAGCGGAAACCCGGCGGACCTGGATCGAATTCCTCCATCCTGCGGACTGGCAGCCACCCATCCGAATCGGGGGAGAAACCCTGGCACTTCCCGCCCCTTCAGGATCAACACAAATTCATGTGGCCACGACAAAGTCCGGCACCCTTGCCATCCTGCCAGCGGAACTCCGAAAGAATTTACCAACCCTCCGCCGAGAGCCCTACTACCATTTCAACATCGACCGCTCCCTGTTCGCCAATCCGACGCAGACATCCTTAGACGAAAACGCACAGGACGCCACGGAAAGTCTACCCAAGGCCAGCCAGTTCACCTATTCGCTAGCCAATTACCAATACCTCCAGGGTGAAGGGCTCCACCCCCTTGAGGACATCGCCCACCTCCATACCTATGCCCAAAAACTTCACCCTTCCGGCGGCTTCCTCAAGACCCAAGCCCATGCCCGTTCCATCCATGCCTACAGAAAGAATTTCCTCGACTCCACAGATCCTGCTCTGGCCCGAATGTACCCCATTTACAGGGACATTCAGTATACCTATCGACCCACCACAGAAAAACAACCGATCCAGGAATTGGAACAACGCTGGATACCGGAAAATTTTAGCGGATCAGTGGGAAAACCAGCCCCGGTCATCTTATTGAGAAAAGGAGAAAGCATTCGGCCTCTCGGGGTGGAATCAAAACCGGAAAACAGCCTTGCCCTACATTTTGAAGACAAGGACCCAAGAAAACCACTGGAAGTTTATGACCCGGTCAACCAAAGCTGGAAGCCCCTGAACCAGGTCACCCAACACGCCCCCAACTCTCTCTACGCAGATGCCGCCAAGCTCCAACTCCAATCCACTGCGGCAGACCTGAATCCGGCCAAAAGACAGGCATGGCTCAACCACATCGCCAACAAAAGCAAGGAACTCAACATCCTGACCCGCCTGACCAGCTTCATTGTCGTGGAAAACAAAGCCCAATGGAAAGCCCTCCGAGATGCCAATCATCTGTCTCTGCAAAACCACTCCGCCCTCGCCCTAGGAGAAGAAACCTTTATGGAAAACCCGGAACCCCCCATCTGGTTAACAGGGCTATTGATCTTGCTGGTAGGAAGTGCCATCCAGCGTGTTCGTAGAGGAAATGAAAACCCGTAAGAACAACTACCTCCCCATCATTGCGGCCCTGCTCATAGGATTCCTCACCCATACTGCCGGAGACCATTTCCCGGAGATCCGCCTGAAACCCTTTGCCTGGGCTGCCGCCCACAATGTTGCATTCCTTCTCCAATGCCCCATTGAAGCCGAGCCTGGCCAATGGCGACTTACCTCCCAACCCATCGGGCAAATCGTCCACGCCGGTTGCAGCGGCTACAACTACTTCATCCTCTTCTGCATGACCGCAACATTTCTCATCATGGGAACCCACAAATGGAATTGGAATAAGAAAGCCATCACCATGGCCGCACTGCTCCCCATCGCGGTGCCTGCAACCATCGGAGTCACCACCTTCCGCATCCTTTGCGCCTTTCATGTACGAATCCTCTCCGAAGGTATCCTTCCGGAGAACTTCCACGCCATGGCCCACCTTTGCACCGGGCTCTCCGTCACACTGCTCACCCTCGGAATCTTAGTGATGGTGTGGCACCATGCCCAAAATTTCCATGGTAACGGTGGAGTGCCTACTCCCCGTCACGGATGAACTTGGAAGAAGTGATTGGAGGCGAGTTGCTTTGGAGCGTGGGCTTACTCAATCTCGATATGCCGGCCCTCTTCAGCGGATTGCTCGGAGGCTTCGATGACTTTCTGGCAGGTGATGGCATCGTCGAGGGTGGAGAGGGGCTCCTTGCCCTTGCCGATGCATTCTTCGATAAAATATTTGCCCACGTTTTTGATGGTGTAGGGATAGGCGGAGTAGGTTTGGGAATGGACGGTGGCGGGGGTGTTTTCCACCCAATCGCGGTAGCTGTAGCGAGTCGCTCCTTTCTGGCCGATGACTTTGATCATGCAGGTCCAGGGGTCTCCGGCGTGGTCGTCGTTGGCGAAGCTGGCGCAGAGATGGCCGAGAGTGCCGGAAGGATACTGGAGCGAGACCATGGCGATATTTTCCTGCGAAACCGAGCCGTCGTTGATAGTGGCTTTCATACAGGAGACGGTCTTGGGAGCTCCCATCAAATATTGGGCAATGTAGGCATGGTGGGTCAGGATCTGGCGAATGACTCCTGGATAACGGGCACACACTTCCTCGGGGTGGTGAATGTTGTAGAGGATGTAGATCGAGGTGATTTTACCGAGCTTGCCGGACTCCATGAGCTCTTTGGTACGGCGGACGCCATCTTCGTAAATGTAGTTGTGCACAGGTGCACACATCACCCCGGCCTTGGCGGCAGCCTCCTGAATCAATTGAATCTCTTCGACGCTCTTCCCAACAGGCTTTTCCACGAGAGTGTGTTTGCCAGCATGGATGGACTGCAGGGCATAGTGCATGTGGGTTTCCAGATTTGTCAGGACATAAACGACATCAATTTCTGGATCCGCCAGCAGGTCTTCGACGGTATGGTAGACCTGGCAACCAAACTTCGCCG
>CAYSOI010000272.1:0-6190 GCA_964432425.1 uncultured Opitutales bacterium
GCAGCCGCAGCTTTCTTGGCTGCACCTTTGGCTTTTCCCTTCTCTACTGCTTGGGAAGCTCCACCTTTTGCACCACCTTTCTTGGCGGCTCCGGCTTTCTTCATACCGCCTTTCTTGGATAGCCCGCCCTTTTTCGCCAATCCCCCTTTGGTCTTAAATCCTTTCTTGGCAGGGGCCGGTGCGGCTTCTTCTTCCTCAACGGGCTCTTCTGCGGCTTCTTCCGCAACAGGTGCATCGTGGACACCAGGGATATCGGCAACGGTGGCGCCTTCGGCAGCCCCTTCGAATCCTGCGGCATAATCGGCATCTGTGAGTCCTCCGGCAGCCAGCATTGCTTGTACGGCGGAAAGAGTATGAGGACCAGCCCAATCTTCTGCACCATCTGGCCAAACATAGATTTCTGCAGCCTCTTCGGCTTGAGGTGCTGCCTCGGCAGGGGCTTCTTCCTCAGCAACTTCCTCCTCCGGCCAGGCTTCTTCCTCTGGTGCGGCTTCTTCCGCTACATCATCGATGCCAGGTATGTCCGCGACCGGAACCCAATCCGCACAGCCTTCGAAAAAGGCAAAATCTTCTTTGGTGATGTCTCCATTGGCCAGCATCGCCTGGACGTCTTCCAGGGAGTAAGGACCTTGTTCTGTTTCATTGACGTAGAGTGTGATTTCCATGGCAGCAGTTAAGGTGAGTTTGTTGAAATTAGAGTGAAAAAATCATTTGCAGGCTTTGGATGCAATCAGGGAAAGCAGTCCAGTGGATAGATTACAGAGCCCTGTGGCAAGAAAGAGCGGCGTGGTTCCCATGAAGGATGCAACAATCCCCCAGACACCGATACCAGACACCGTTAATCCCAGAATGGAAACAAAGATGCTCCCCTTTCCTAGGAAACAGAAAACTGCGGTGACCAAACAAAGCCCAGCCGCAGCAAATAAAGCGTAGCTGTGAAATTTGGAATGAGCGTCAGGTTCGGTTTCAAATGGGTTTGAGGTGAGGGAAAGCTTGTCAAGATCTGCAGCCGATTCCGGTGCTTTCATTCCGATAAAGATGTTGATGCACAGGGCTACAATGAGGATGGCTCCAGCCAAAATCCTGCCACCGGGTCCGGGTTTCTTTGGAGTCACTCTGGTTCCGGAACTGCGGCCAACTTTTTTGCCTGTTTTTCCTTTTTGGGCAGTTCCTTTGTTCAGGCTTTTATTTTTACCAGCAACTGTTTTCCTAGAGGAGGCTTCTTTTTTTCCCTGCTTGGATTTTGAAGCCACCGGTTTTTTCTCTTTTGCAGGTTTCTGGTCCTGAATTCCTGGTAAATCTGCAACCGTCAGGTCTCCTTCGGCGCCCTCAAACAAGGCATACGTGGTCAACGCAATCTCCTCGGCAACCAATTGTTCATTGATTTGTGCCATGGAGTACGGCCCAACCCAATCTTCGGCATCCTCCGGCCAGAGGTAAACTTCCAGCTCTACCTGCTCCGAGGGGGATGACGGTTGAATGCCTGGAATCTCCCCCACCGCCACATATTCTTCACACCCCTCGTACCATGCCCAGTCATCCGTCTTCACCTCTCCTTTTCCCAACATATCCTGAACGACTTCGAGAGGAAACGGTCCAAGCTCCTCGTCATTTGCGTAAAGAGTAATCTCCATCATTCAGTGAGAGCAGGTAGAAGTAAGGGGTTCTTAAAATGCGGGGGCATTATGGAATGGGAAACTTGACCGTCAACGGCATTGTAAAGGGATTTGCATTGGGCAATCAGAGGGGGATGGGATGGGCAAGGATTGACAGCTGTTCAGGAAATGGCATTCAGGCAACCCGCTATGCCCATACGACTGAATTTGAAAAAGCCTGCAACTCCTGCCCCTGTAGAAAATGGAGTGGAACTGGATGCCGTAGTATTTGATTGCGATGGTGTTTTGCTGGAAACGATTTCCGCCAAACTACAGGCATACGTCGACTGGATTTTGGAAGAACACACTTCGCTGCAACCCACTTTTTCGGAACACAATCGCCGCTCCTTCGGACAAAGCCGTGGGGTACAGATCCGATACTTTTACGAAGAGTTGGTGAAGATGGAGTCAGTAAGTGATGTGTTTATAGAATCCGAGGTACAAAGGTTTACAGAAATCTGTGAACCTCTTTGCGAAGCGGCTGAATGGGCAGAAGGGGCCCGTGACTTTGTATTGGCATGTAATGAAGCTGGAAGCCGTACATTTGTGTTGTCAGGAACTCCGCAGGAGGAACTGGAAGGCATGCTGCAACAACGCGATGCCATGGAGCTGTTCGATGGTGTGATGGGCTTTCCCATTACGAAAGAAGAGGGCTTGGAGCGGGTTGTACAGGAGCATGGTTTTCGTCCCGAGAGAATACTTTTTGTCGGAGATGCTCAACGAGATGCGGAGGCCGCTCAGGCAGTAGGCACTCATTTTGTGTATCGACCGTCGGAAGCGGATCGCCCAACTTGCCCAATCTGGAATGAAACCGTCAATTTACTGGAGCTTTTGCGTTGAAATCCTTTGGAGTACCCGCTTACTGGCTCGGCTGCATTAAATAAAACAGGAAATGAGAACTTTAACTCTGGAAGAATGCCAGGCATCGGATCTACATTTGTACTCGGTCGGCATCTGTGAAAATATCCGCGAAGAACACCTGAACCAACTGAAAGAGACAGGGGAATGGCTGGAGGCGGAGGATGAAGTCGTCGTGGCAGATGGAACAGAGCAGCATTTTCTGTATATCATTGTGGAAGGTGAGGTAGAGATTTTTAAATTCCGCAAGTTGACGTCGGTGGAGGATGAGGACAAACAAGTCTTTTCCACCATTGAGGCCGGTGAATGTTTCGGTGAAATGGCATTCCTGACCGGAGGAACGGCTTCTGCCAATGTAGGAGCCAGGGGTAAGGTGGTCCTGTGGCGGATGTCCCATGAGATGTTGCTGCGTTTCATCGAAGATTGTGTCGGAGGCAGCCAGTTGGTGCTGAATATCGCAGCCTCACTTTCCATTCGTGTGCAGGACAGTAACCGCCGTTTGCTGGACGTAACCTCCCGGATTGGTGATGAAATTGAGAAAGCCAAGGAACGGGGCGGAGGCGACTTGCAGGGTGTGGAGAATGAATTGCATGACCTGATGAAAGCCTACCAAGGTATGGAATCCACCAAGAAGGATGAGGATTTCAAACCCTTGCTACTTGCGGCAGCACTGGGCATTGGGGGCATCCTGTTTGGAGCCTGGCAGTTTTTTGATAAGCCGGAGGTAGAAGTACCGCAGTCCAAGGAAGTTCCTGCGGAAGTGCAGCCTCACGGAGATGAGCACTAAGCTTTGCTGAGAGGTATCTGGATAGGCTGCGTAAGACTAACCTATCCCACGACGACTTCAGTTGGCGAAAGGGTCCACCCCGTTACCAGGTGCGGGTGCTGCAGGTGAACTACTGCTTTCCACTGAAAATGGGACTCCGTTGGTGGGTGGAGGTGTTCCTGGAGCTCCGGCTCCGGCTGGAGGGAAAGCCGCAGGTTCTGGTATCATCTCTGGATCTCCTCCACCAGCACCTCCCATCATCGCCATGGAAGCAAGACCCATGGCATCCTGGGATTGGATGGCCAGAGAAGCATTGAGAGTACTACCACTATTGGTGATGGCCAGTTGCTTCAGAAATGGCGGAGTATCCGGTTTGGAAGCCATGCTGGCGACCATGGGGGCCAGCATTTGGGAAAGCTGTTGTGCCACCGCCTGATCTCCAAAATGAGCGGCAAGACTGATATTGGCCGCCTGGGCAAAACTCATCCCCAATGTGATGCGGTTCATTTGCTTTAAAGACGCCATTAATCCTGCCATTATTGGATTATCGGCAGAACCCGCAGCAATTTCATCCATTAAAGAAGCTGGTATCGAAAAGGATAAGGCCAAATCTTCGTTGGAAAGGCCTCCCTGTGCTGATTGTGACTGGCCATCCAGGATACTTTTGACGGTTTTGACCTCTCCCATAAAGAAGATGCTTCCTGTACCCTGATTTTTTAAACAAACACAGAAATTCTCGGGAATATCTTTCGTGCCTGGTGGAGGCGTCCCCAATAGTGCTCCTGCATAATCCGCAAACACCGGAGGATTGGGATCTTTCATCATCTCAGCTTTGGCTTCATCATAGGGGATGGGCTTTGCAAGAGTGATGGCCAGAACGAACTGTACTTCCGCAGGCAGGTTCTTGATCGCAGCTGGACCTGCCTGCTTGACCTCAGCAATGTTAATTTTGTCGAGGTTCGTAACACTGAATGCAACGGCTTGAATGTCATCTTCTGATAAACCAAAGGGCATGTCAGGTCCTGCTCCAGAAGGAGCTCCGGGGGCAGCGGGTGGCTTGAGTTGAGATTTTAGAGCCTGCCCAAATGGACTGTTTTGGATTTTCGCGGCATCCACCTTACCAAGGATGGAGGCGTTCGGTAATAAAGCGGAAGAAATGTCAATGATTGCCCCTGAAGATGCAGTGGGTGAACCTGCAGGAGGAAAGGAAGGGGCGGGAGGGGTAACAGATGGAGTGGATATGGCAAAGGGTACGGCAGTTGCAGTAGGTACAGGTGGCGGAGCGGGAGTGGGTGTGGGTGTAGGAGAAGTTGCACCAAAAGGGTTACCTGACGGTGTAGGTGCTGGAGCGGGGGGTTGAGCCAATTGTTGAATCAGGGCCTGGCTTTGGGGTGAAAACACTTGTGTTGAGACCCGGAACTTTCTGCCATCCCGAAACTCAAGAAACACTTCGTTCCCGACAACCTTCCAGACGTGGGCCTGGATGGTACGCCCCTGAACATCTGTTAGGTTCTGGTAATTAAGAGCCGCAGAGAGAAAATGGCTGCTAGTGAAAGTAAGGGTGAGTAAGAGAAAGGTGATTGGATTCTTCATAAGGGTCAGTGGGAAGAGGAAAGAAATATGCATGCAAGGCTCTATGCCAAGTCTTTTTCAAGGGGGAAAGCGGAGAAGAGAGAGGCTGGAATTTGTTCTTTTCAGTTTAAACGGATTGTTTAACGTAAGTTCAATTCAAGAACCTTATGTCTAAAGAAGAAAAAAACTCTCCAGAAAAGAAGCCCAATTATTCATGGATTCTGACTGCGATCCTAACGGTGATTATCGGTTATGCATTATTGAATGATTGGGGCAATTCTGAAGAAAAAACGGGAAAGCCACCCGCCCCCAACCCCTCTCAAGAAACAGTACCGGAGGGCATGGCTACGGCCAAAATTGTGACCACGCCTGTTGAGGAACCTCAAACCAAACCGCCGACCATTCCAACCGTGACTCCAAAGCCAACTCCACCTCCTCCCCGAAAAGTCGAAATGGGCTCCATGGAGCCTCCGGAAGGATTTGCAGCAGAATACAAGGCCGCGGATTCAGGGATTGTTTTGCAATGGGTGGCTCCGGGGAAATTCCAGATGGGAAGTCCCCCGGATGAACAGCATCGCCGCCGTTGGGAAGACTTGCATCCAGTAACCCTCACTGAAGGTTATTGGCTGGGAAGGTATGAAGTGACCCAGAAAACCTGGGTAGAATTGGGCATGGAGAACAACAGCTATTTCAAAGGCCCAAGGAATCCGGTCGGCAAAGTATCCTGGAATGATGCACTGGAGTTTTGCAAAAGATTGTCTGATCATGTGAAGGCCAAGCAGGAGATTCCCGAAGGTTATGTTTTTCGTCTACCATCGGAGGCGGAATGGGAGTATGCTTGTCGAGCCGGCACGCAAACCGCCTCTTCCTTCGGAGATGCAATGAGCAGCAAACAGGCCAACTTTGATGGTCGTTCTCCTTTGGGGAAAGCAACCAAAGGCATCAATCGCAAACGCCCTATGCCAGTCGGATACTACTCACCCAATGCCTGGGGATTTTATGATATGCACGGAAATATGTGGGAATGGTGTCTGGATGGATGGCGGGAGTTTACCGACAGGCAGGAAGTGAATCCACTCCCCTCCCGTGCGGAAATCAACCCAAGGTACAAGGTTGTCAAAGGAGGTAGCTGGTATGTGCATGGCTGGGAATGCCGCAGCACCGCAAGGTATGCCCTCAGGCCAGCCGTTCGCTACAATACGGGCATCGGATTGAGAGTTGCTCTGGGAAGAAAACTGCCTTTGTCCAAGTAAATTCAGAAGGCGCCCCGGAGATTCCGGGCACGTCTGGCCGGAGGAGGATGAGACTCCCAGTACCCCCCGATCAATCTACTTTCATC
>CAYSOI010000273.1:0-6168 GCA_964432425.1 uncultured Opitutales bacterium
CTAATCCGGCATAGCCGGAACCAAATGTTGGAGTAATGGAGTATTGGAGTGCTGGGATTTGGACTCTGTACTCTTGATTCAATACTCCAAGTCTCCATCACTCCAATACCCCAGGGTTCATCATGGGAGTTGAAGTTATTCCCTGCTCCCAACTGCGGAATTAAGGATAACAGTAACCTCCCCCTTTTCCAATCTTCCCCTTTTCAGGGAACGTCACTTCTGTTTTTCCAGAAAGTGCTTCAGCATACCTTCCGCCATTTCCAGCTGTAGGATACTGATCCATTCATTGTCAGTGTGAGCCTGGGATATGCTTCCAGGGCCAAACAGAATGGCTGGCGTTCCTCCTTGTGAAATCGGAGATGCATCGGAAAAGAAATTCACTCCCATCACCTTGGTACGCCCCGTGGTTCCCAGAAAATCCCGAATCAGCCGTTGCTCAGGTTTGGTATCCAAAGGATGGCAAGGAACGGTACGGATTTCCGAAAGCTTGCGTTCTGCCAAATTGTGTTGATCCAACAGCTCATGGATTTCTGCAAAGACGGATTCTGCGGTTTCCCCAGGAATGCTTCTGCGGTCAATTGAGATCCAGCAGGAGTCCGGCACAATATTGGGCTGATGCCCACCATTGATTTGACCGATATTGATGGTGGGGGATCCCAGCAATGGATGCGAACGTTTGCGTAATTCTTTAGGATACGCCGTCAGCAAAACATCCACAATGGCCGCCATCTTGTGCACCGCACTATTACCCATTTGAGGTTCGGCACCATGGGCCGCTTTTCCTTCCACCTCCAGCTTTATCCAAAAATTCCCCTTATGTGCCGCAATGATCTCCAGCTCCGTCGGCTCACCCACAATGGCCAGATCGCCTTTGATCTCTGACTCTGCAAACGCCCTCGAACCACTCTGATTCACCTCTTCATCCACAAGCCCAATAAACAGAATCTCCGTATGTTCCGGGCGATTGCTTTGCTTGGCCAGTTCCATCAAAACATGAAAATACGTGGCCACGCAGCCCTTCGTGTCACAAGCCCCACGGCCATACACCCGGTTTTCTTTCAACTCTGCCTTGAGCTGCTCCTCGGAGTTTACCGGTACCGTATCCAAATGCGGGGCCAGAATGATCCGTTGCTGAACTTCGCCCTTGGGAGATAGACGCACCAACAGATTCTCCCGGCCAGGCAACACCGCTTGTCGAGATACCTCCAGCCCTACGGACTCTGCCTTCTCAATCAAAAACTGAGCCACCCGTTCTTCACCGGTAATCTCTGGCTGATCAGGACAAAGATCCGGATTTACACTGGGAATTTCAATCAGGTCACAAAGAAGGCGAACAATGGGAGTCATAAGTCTCAATCCTGTGAATCCTTTTCATCCTGTCTAAACAAATCCCGCAATTCTTCATCTTTCCATGGTGTGGCTCGACCAATTGTGAGATCACGGATTTGACGCAGATCCTTCTTGGACGGAATGGACGCCTTGTGCCCCCAACTGTTGCGAATGTAGGCCAGAATCGAAACCAACTGAGAATCTTTTAACGAAAAGAGGGGAGGCATCGCGGGAAGAATCTCCAGAGGCGCATACTTTTTCCCATTTACAGTGACTGGCCCCTCCATGCCTTTGTACAAAATTCTGGCAGTAATTTCGTAAGAACCGGTCACCCATTCCGAATGCTGCAAAGGTGGGCCCAACTTGTGCATGCCCGCCCCATCTGCACCATGACATCCTGCACAAAAACTGGAATAAAGCTGCTGACCTTCGTTGTAGAGTGCCTGTTCATCTCTGGAAAGATGCGTCGTGTCCGAAGTTATTTCCGAAGTCGGTGAATTTCCATACAACTGCAACGTTTCCAGAAACAGCTTCTGCCCGAGACTTGGATTCCTCCACTCCTCGGATTGTTGCGTCGCTTTGAGAAAACCCTCCGGATTTACCGCCACACTACACAGTAACGCCTCCCGAAACAAAGGATTCTCCAACCTCGGTGCCACCAACTTCGCCAGCTGAGAATAGATCTCTTCCGGCTTAAGAAGTCCCAACGTCAGGATTGCCTGAAGGGCAGCTTTCTCTGATTGAAAAGGGAGATTGAGAATACGCTCCCTCAATATTACTGGTTGGTCCTCCATCAGACTTTCCAGAACCCGGATCGCATGAACCTGCACTTCCGAATCTTTATCCTGCAGCCATTTGACCAACTTTTCAGGATGCGGATATCGCAAACCTTCCAACGTCCAAAGTGCATGAATCCGGGCCAATGGATCCGGTGAATGCTCAAGGATCTGTAACAACTTTGGAAAATGAGCCGCATCCTGACTCTCAATCAGCAGTCTCTGCGCCGTATCCCGCGTCCAACCATTGGGGTGGGACAGCAAGTTGGAATCCGCCGTCACCTCCACTTTGTCAACGGGAGTATTCCCTTTGTAAGTGATCCGGTAAATCCGCCCCAAATGAATCGGTTTATCCAGACCACGGCTCAAACTCTCATTGCGAAGGTAGGTCGTCATAAACGGAGCCAACTGAATGACTCCCCGATAATAATCCACCACATACAAGGCTCCATCCGGTCCATCCAGCAAAGCTACGGGGCGAAATCTCTCATCGGTCGAAGCCAGAAACTCATGATCCAGACCAGTCGACTTCGACTCAATCTCCAGTCCATCCTCCACAATGACATTTCGCTTCACCAAGTTCGCCGCCGCACCACAAACAAATGCATTCCCATAAAACTCCTTGGGAAACTGCTGCCCCCGGTAAACATGTGGAGCACAGGACGAAGCAAACTCCTTCAAATACCCCCGACCATCCAAAATCCCCGGACGATATCCACGATTCACCCCCGTCCCCATCCGAATCGGTTTCACAGACTGATCCAAGGTCAAGTGAGCATTGACCGCCAAAGCCGGTTTGAACCCCGGAGCCCGAGGCAGATACCCCGCCGGAAAACGATCCGCATGCAGTTGCGACCAATTGTAGCCGTAGTACAGCCGACCCAAATCATCCTGCGAAATCCCCCACTGCCCACGCTTGTGAATCTTACCCCGTTCCCATTTCCCATCCCGAAACCGGTAACGCTGGTAGCTCATCGCATTGTAATGCCAATTATCCAAATTTCGGACCAATCCATTGTCTCGGTGCTCTACACTTCCAGAAGTCGCATACTTCGGATCCACCAACTCCTTCACATCTGCCACACCATCCCCATCCGTATCCTTCGCAAACCACAACTTCTCATGTTCCGCCACCAGCACCCCACCATTCACAGCCGAGATCGCCCTCGGACGATCCAATTTATCCAGAAACACTTTCGCCACATCCATCTTCCCATCCCCATCTGTATCCTGCAAAAACTTCACCCTATTGATCCGCTCACTTCCCCGACTCCCCTGAATATCCTGCATGTAACTCCGCAATTCCACCACATACAAATTTCCCTTCGCATCCCAAGTCATCGCCACCGGATCTTCAATCAACGGCTCCGACGCCACCAACTCAATCGTAAACCCCTCTTCCAATTGAAACGTCTTCAACGCCTCCTCAGGACACAAAGCAGGAGACGGCGGCGGCACGAAATCATGTGCCTTCTGTTCCTCATAAACCCGGTCCTGCGACCACAATAACTGTTGGATCAGGATGAACAGGAAAGGGAGTTGCCGTATCGGGTTTCGCATCTTGTTGGCTTGCGTTGTTTCTTTCTAAATCGTTAAAGACAGGCGTTTTATCAAAACTACAAACCAAAACCTTCAGAGAACAGACAATGAGTGACCAAATTTGCCGTTGGGGAATCCTTGGAACTGCTGGCATTGCCAAGAAAAACTGGCAATCCATCCGCAACTCCGGAAACGGAATCGTGGTGGGAGTTGCCAGCCGAAACTTAGAGCGGGCACAAGCCTACATTGATGAGTGCCAGGGACATGTTTCTTTCGAGACACCACCCACAGCTTTCGGCAGTTACGAGGAAATGATTGCCTCGCCGGATATCGATGCTCTCTACATTCCTCTGCCGACCGGACTTCGCAAAGAATGGGTCATCCAAGCGGCGGCGGAAGGCAAGCACATCATGTGTGAAAAGCCTTGCGGAAGAGACATTGCCGAACTCGAAGAGATGCTGGCCGCTTGCCAACAGGCCAATGTCCAGTTCATGGACGGCGTGATGTTCATGCATTCCAAACGGCTTGATGCCATACGAGAGGTTTTGGAAGACGGGGAAAGCATCGGAACTGTTCGCCGCATCCATACGCAATTTTCTTTCAATGCTCCCGAAGAGTTCCTGGCTGGCGACATCCGCATGAACAGCGAACTCGAACCGCTCGGATGCCTCGGAGATCTCGGCTGGTACAACATCCGCTTCTCCCTCTGGGCCATGAAGTACGACTTGCCTGTCAAAGTCTCCGCCAGACTCCTCAATGCTCGAGGTCGCGAAGACAGTCCGCAGCCCGTTCCCACTGAATTCTCCGGTGAACTCTTTTTCGAAAGCGGAGTCTCTGCCAGTTTCTATTGTTCCTTCATCACGGAACACCAGCAACTCGCCACCATCAGTGGCACCAAAGGCAATCTGCGTCTCGATGATTTTGTCCTCCCATTTTACGGCAACGAAGTCGCCTTCACGCTCAGTAATGCTCAGTTCTCCCAGGAAGTTTGTGACTTCAACATGAAACGTTTTGAAAAACGAATCGCCGTTGAAGAATACAGTGATAGTCATCCCAACGCCCAGGAAACCAACCTCTTCCGAAACTTTGCCAACCTGGCCCTTTCCGGAAATCCCGACCCTTCCTGGGGCGACATCGCCCACAAAACCCAGAACGTCATGATGGCCTGCGTCGAATCCGCCAGACTCGGTGGCGAATTCGTCCCTGTGCTCCAATAATCCGGCGTAAGCCCTTGGACTGCGGCAGCCTGCTGCCGCTTTCCTTTGCACAGCCTGCTGTGCAAATTCTTCCAAAGAAAACCGAATGCCCGACTATGACCTCATCGTAATCGGCGGAGGAGCCGCAGGCTTCTTCGCCGCCATCACCTGCACTGAGGTAAACCCCAAGGCCAAAGTCCTCATCCTGGAAAAATCCAACAAAGTCCTCTCCAAAGTCAAAGTTTCCGGCGGAGGCCGTTGCAACGTTACCCACGCCTGTTTCGAGCCACGGGAACTGACCAAATTCTACCCCAGAGGTTCTAGGCAACTCCTTGGTCCTTTCCACCATTGGTCACCGACAGAAACCATGAACTGGTTTGAGGGCAAAGGTGTGAAGCTCAAAGTCGAGTCCGACAATCGAATCTTTCCGGTCACCGATGACTCCCAAACCATTGTAGACTGTCTCCAACATACTGCCCGTAAAGCTGGAGTGGAAACCCAAACGCAAACGGAAGTGCTGGATGTTTCCCGGAACGAAGAGGGGACCTTTCAAGTCTGCTTATTAGGAGGCAAAGTCTTAACCTCCCGCAACCTGCTGCTGGCTACAGGTGGAATTCGCAATCGTGCCGGAGCAGACTTTGCCACTCGATTTGGACATTCCGTTCAACCCGCAGCACCCTCTCTTTTCACCTTCAAAATCAAAGATCCCCGAATCGATGGACTCCAAGGCATTTCCGTTCCCAACGCGAAAGCACAGGTCAGCAAATCTCTCCATGCCGAAGGCCCCGTATTGATCACGCATTGGGGCTTGAGTGGACCTGCCATTCTCAGGCTTTCGGCCTGGGGGGCCAGAGAACTCCAGAACTTGAATTATCAATTCGAAGTGCAAATCAACTGGTGTGGTCCCATCCGAGTCGAAGACGTGAAGCAACACTTCCAAAAACTTCGCAACGATTCCCCCAAACGCACCATCTTTCAGGACTCACAATTCAACTTGCCCTCCCGACTCTGGAAACAATTGGCAGAAACTTCCGGCATCGCCAAAGAAGATCGCTGGCCACACCTTTCCAAAGACAAAGCCAATACCTTGGCCTCCCACCTCACCCAATGCCATTTTCAAGTAAACGGCAAAAGCATGAATAAAGAAGAGTTTGTCACTTGCGGCGGCATCACCCTCAAGGAGGTCAACTTCAAGACAATGGAAAGCCGCCTCATCCCCAACCTGTACTTCGCCGGAGAAATCCTCGACATCGACGGCATCACTGGCGGCTTCAACTTCCAGGCGGCCTGGACAACCGGACGAATCGTAGGGGAATCTGCCGCAAACT
>CAYSOI010000274.1:0-4476 GCA_964432425.1 uncultured Opitutales bacterium
TCGATTATGAAGATGCCAAGAAGGATGACCCGGATTTCATGATTCAGGGAGAGTATGCACTGAATGATGGTTGCAACAAAGGGAAATGGGGCGTTCAGGTTGTCGGTATGGGCAATGGTAAATTTGACGCCTACGTTCTGGAAGGTGGGCTTCCGGGAGCTGGTTGGGATCGTTCCAAGAAACGGATCAAAACAACCGGTACAGCAGACGCGCTCAAGTCGGGCGATGGCAAAACTACCGCAGTGATCAAGGATGGAAGCATCACGGTTTCCCAGGATGGCAAAGAAATCGCCAAGCTCCCACGTGTGGAGCGGGAGTCCCCTACTCTTGGCAAGAAGCCACCCAAGGGTGCTATCGTTCTCTTTGACGGCAAAAATGCAGACGAATGGCATGGTGGAAAAATGTACAAAGATCGCCTCCAGGCCAACGTGAAGTCCAAACGCACCTTCCGCGACTATCATTGCCACATCGAAGTTCTTACCACCTACGAGCCTTTTGACCGCGGCCAAGGTCGCTCCAACTCCGGCGTTTACCATCAGGGCCGCTTTGAAACCCAGGTCCTTGATTCCTTTGGACTGGATGGCAAAATGAATGAATTTGGCGGCATCTACAGCATTGCTGCGCCAAAGCTCAACATGTGCTTCCCTCCCCTTCGCTGGCAGACCTACGATGTAGACTTCACCGCAGCGAAATTCAAAGATGGCAAAAAGGTAAAGAATGCATTCATCACCGTCCGCCACAACGGTGTGGTCATCCACGATAATCAGGAGCTTACCCACACCACCACGGCAGCTCCAAATCGAAAGTACGATGACACTCCCGGTTACTTCTATTTCCAGGGACACGGCAACAACGTCATGTACCGCAACGTCTGGGTTGTAGAGAAATAGATAGGTTCTTGGTTCTTCGTTCTTGGTGCTTTGTTACTTGCAAAGGAACACCTTCAGCCAGTGACGGCGAACGAAGAACCAAGCACAAAGAACAAAGCACAAAAAACCTATCTCCCACATTTAACGAAGAACGAAGAACCAAGCACAAAGAACCTTATCATGAGTACAGAAAAGAACTCTCTCCCCACCCACAGAACTTCCCGTCGTGATGTCATTAAAGGCATTGCAGGAACATCGGCCTTGGCGGGTGTGGCTCTCCCCCATGTTCACTCTCAAGTGGATGACACGGTAAAGATTGCCCTTGTAGGTTGCGGTGGTCGTGGAACAGGGGCGGCTCACAATGCCTTGCAGGTTTCTGAATCCAACGGCCCAACCAAACTGGTTGCCATGGCTGACGTTTACCAAAGTAAGCTGGATCGCAGCTATGCCGGTCTGAAAGCCAAGAACAAAGATAAGGTCGACGTCCCTCAGGAACGCCGCCACATCGGTTTTGATGGATACAAAAATGCGATGGATGCACTCTGTCCCGGTGACATCGCCATCTTCACCACACCTTGTGCATTCCGTTGGGTACACTACGCTTACGCCATCGAAAGAGGCCTCAACGTCTTTATGGAAAAGCCTGTCACTCCCGACGGTTACTCCTCCCGCAAGATGCTGGAACTCAACGCCAAGGCGAAGGAGAAGAACCTCAAGGTGGGCGTAGGCCTCATGTGCCGTCACAGTCAGGCTCGTCGTGAACTTGCCACCCGTATCCGCGAAGGTGAACTGGGTGAACTCCTTCTTTTGCGTGCATACCGCATGCAGCAGCCGATTGCCTCCTGTTTCTCCACCAAGAAACCCGAAGGTGAATCCGAACTTCTTTACCAAATCCGCCGTTTCCACAGCTTCCTCTGGCTTTCCGGAGGTTCCTTCAGTGACTTCTTTATCCACAACATCGACGAGTGCTGCTGGATGAAAGATGCCTGGCCTGTAAAAGCCCAAGGCCAGGGAGGTCGTCATTACCGAGGTGACAACATTGACCAGAATTTCGACAACTATACCGTCGAGTACACCTTCCCGGACGAAACCAAGCTCTACTTCCATGGTCGCAACATGCCTGGCTGTCATGGTGAATTCGCCAGCCATGCTCACGGCACCAAAGGTTATGCTCTGGTTTCCGGACCTGGTGGACACCGTTCGCAAGCCCGCATCCACAAAGGCCAGGGCTGGGACAGTGACATCGCATGGTCTTTTGGAGGAAGATCTCCATCCGGTCGCCGCATCACGGAATCCAACCCTTACCAAGACGAGTGGAATCACCTCCTCGAAGCAATCCGTAACGGTAAGGAATACAACGAAGTGGATCGTGGAGTCGCCGCCTCAGTGGTCACCTCCATGGGCCGCATGGCTTGCCACACCGGACAGGTAGTTACCTATGATCAGATGCTTAATGCCAACCACTTTGGCCCCGGTGCAGATAAGCTGACCATGGAGTCCGACTCCCCTCTCAAAGCCAATCCGGACGGCACTTACGCCATCCCGGAACCTGGTGTGAAAAAAGACCGGGAGTACTGATCCCTGCCGCCCGACTTTCCATACGACCTATAGGACAGAGATGGCCTATGGGTCGTATTGTTTTAGGAGAACGGAAATGCCTCTGATCCTTCGAAAACTTCACCCGGAAGATGAATCCTCGTTCCTTGACGCAGTGCGGGAATGCGAAGCCGACTCACTGGATTACAACTTTGCTGTCGGGTTTAAGCATGAGAAAGGGTTTTCGACATTTCGAAAGCAGCAGGAACAATGGTCACAAGGGAAAGATCTGCCGATGGGGTTTGTTCCTTGCAGCTACTACGTAGGGGTTTTGGAAGACCGGATCGTGGGGCGGATCTTCCTGCGTCATGAACTCAATGACTTCCTTGCCCGAATTGGTGGACACCTGGGGTACTGTGTGGTACCGAGCTTTCGACGCCAAGGAATCGCGACGCAGATGTTGAAGATGTCACTGCCCATTTGTGCGGAAATGGGGCTGGAGAAGATTCTTGTTACCTGCAATGTAGACAATGTTGCATCCAGAAAAGTGATCGAAAAGTGTGGTGGGATCTATGAAAGCATCACCGATGAACCGGAAATTGAAATTCAGAAACGAAAATATTGGATCCCCACCATTGGATGAATAAATTGATCCCCCTCTTACTTGCCTGGCTCCCCTTCTGCCTGAAGGCAAACTCCTTGCCTGGAGAACTTGAAAAAGCGAAAGCCGCCAAAGCGATCCTGGATGGCTGGCATGCGAAAGCCCCTGAACCTGGTGACCGAAAGCTCCATGTGGTCTGCTGGCGGCCAACTGACAAACCCTTTGGTAAAGATCACAGGGGAAGGCTCCAGAGAATCCTGGAACACATCCAGCAATTTTATGCGAAGGAGATGCATCGAAACGGCATGGGCCGAAAGAGCTTCAACCTGGACTACGATGCCAAAGGCAAGCTGATCATTCATGAAGTGGTTGGAGCAGGCAAATACGCAGAGTATGGACGACCGGATGGAAGCCGGATTCGGAAGGAATGCTTACCAGTGTTGAAGAAGGCTGGAATTGACGCCAACCATGAAACGATCGTGATCTTCACCAACCTCGGGCAATGGAATCCGGTATTGAAAACCTTCGTCCACAAAAGCCCTTACTACGCAAGCGGTAGCCATCGAGCCGGAACTGCCTGGCAATTGGATTCCCCGGAACTGGACATCCCCAATCTCAAGCTGAAGAAACCCATCATCACCGATGGAGAATACGGCCGGATCTCTCTCGGCAAACACGTATCCATCTTTATCGGAGGCATTGCTCACGAGATGGGGCATGCCTTTTCATTGCCACATTGTCGGGAAAGTGCGGCAGAAAAAGAAGCTTTCGGGACAGCCTTGATGGGCGGTGGGAATCGGACGTATTTCGACCAGGTTCGAGGGGAAGGCAAAGGCAGTTTTATTCCTCTGGCCCATGCCTTGCGGTTGGCTTCGCACCCGCAGTTTTCAGGTTCTGTGAAAGGAATGCAGGAACAAACCCGTGCAGATTTCCAGCAATTGACCGTGAAGGATGCAGGCTCCAAATTCACAATCTCCGGGAAAGTGGATTCCAGCCTGCCAGCCTATGCCGTGATTGGCTATCTGGACCCGGAAGGTGGTGGCGATTACAACTCCCGTACAGAAGTCGCCATTCCCATGAAAAACGGCGAGTTTACGATGGAGTGTGATGAAATCGTGGCAGGAAAAATTACCGATCTGCGGCTGGTCGCCTGCCTGGTCAATGGAGCAACCCATATCTGGAGAAACAGCTACCAGGTCGACAAAAATGGAGTCGTCGATGTCTCAGCAATACAAGTATCTCTGGAACTGAACCAATTTGCCAATGCACTCCGAAACGGGAAACCCACAGCGGCAAGCAAAGAGATCGCCAAACTCCCGAAGGAAAGCTTAGCCAGGAAAGTGGCCGCCGCAATTCTCGAAGGCAAAAAGAGGAATCGTAAAACCCTGCCTGCCCACCAGGTTCCCAAGGAACTCAACTCTTACCCTCTTTCCCGAATTCCCCCCAAACAAGCATCTGTGGGCTGGTTAC
>CAYSOI010000274.1:4576-6152 GCA_964432425.1 uncultured Opitutales bacterium
AACTCTTACCCTCTTTCCCGAATTCCCCCCAAACAAGCATCTGTGGGCTGGTTACGGCCAGCCTACGATCATGTCCCTCGCCCAGAGAACCCATTCCTGATTTCCGGTGCCCGGATCTTTAAGACCGGCATCTATGCCCATGCTGCAGCCAAACATGGTTATGACCTGACAGGTGGAGGCTGGCAGCGATTGAAAGGGTATTGCGGACTGCCTCCTCAACGAGGCGGATCTGTTCGGTTTATCATCAAGACGGATGGTAAAGAAGTATTCCGATCTCAAGTGGTAAAACCGGGCAAGACTGTCCCATTTGAGGTTCCCTTGAAAAACGTCAAAACCCTGGAACTGATCACAGAAGATGGAGGAGATGGGAAAGCCGTCGATTGGGGACTTTGGCTCGAACCGACTTTAGAAAGATAACACGATGAAAACGATCACCTCCCTTTCTGCTTGGTTCCTACTCTTCCCGCTTTGTGTCTATGCTGTACCTGACATCTCCAGCATTCAACCCGACCTGGAGGTGCCTACAATGGAATCTGGAGAACCGGCACCGGGAAAACGGGTCCGACAAACTCATCCGCAATGGAAGGACACGGAGGTCTACCACGCCCTCTATTTGCCCACGGATTGGAAACCGGACGGCAACTATCCAGTAATCGTCGAATACGCAGGCAATGGCCCCTACAAAAACAAATTTGGCGACATCAGCACCGGGCATCCGCAGGGAAGTAAAATGGGGTACGGTCTATCTGGAGGAAAAGGCTACATCTGGGTCTGCATTCCTTATCTCTCCAATGATGGAAAGAAAAACGTGACTCAATGGTGGGGCAACAAACCCAACCGCAATCCTGAACCCACCCTGGACTACGCTAAAGCCACCGTGCCCTGGATCTGCAAACAGTACGGAGGCAACCCCACCAAAGTCTTTCTGTGTGGCTTTTCCAGAGGGGCCATCGCCTGCAATTTCCTCGGCCTCCACGATGATGAAATCGCCAAACTCTGGTGTGCCTTCCTCCCCTACAGCCACTACGACGGAGTCCGCAACTGGGGCTATCCCGGAGCCGACCAAGCCTCTGCCAAAGCCCGTCTACAAAGATTGGGCAATCGCCCTCAATTCATCACCCACGAAGGCAATGGAGTCGAAGCCACCAAAAAGTTTGTCCAAAGCACAGGCATCCAGGGAAATTTTGTCTTCAAATCAACCGGTTTCCGCAACCACAACGACGCCTGGCTCTTGAGGCCCACACCTCTGAGAACAGAAATTCGGAACTGGATGCAGAAGATCATCCATGATTGAACCCAACGAAAGATTTATCTCAAAGGCGTTGACCCCGATGGGGGACGTCACGGAAACCTCCTCCATGACCCGAGGTGAACCAGCCCTCCCGGAAGCCTTTCAATGGGGAAAGCAAACTCTGAAAATCGCCAAAGTGCTGGAAGCCTGGAAAGAATCCGGCCCCTGCAAATCCGGGAAGGAAATGTACCTCCGCAAACATTGGTATCGTCTGGAAACCACCTGTGGTAAAACCGACTTTCTGACGGCATTTTCTAGTTGAGGCGTCTCCACCAAAGGTATTAG
>CAYSOI010000275.1:0-6146 GCA_964432425.1 uncultured Opitutales bacterium
CAATCTCAACTACCGCACTCGTCTCATGCGACTTTACCGGAGGGTGGAGGATCTCAAGAAACTCATTGCTCTCCTGGACCAAACAGAAAAACACCTTCGTGAGAAGAATCACTGGAACGAAACCGCCTTGTCTGCGTTGGGAACGGTTTGTGTGGATACCAACCTCTGGGAAAGAGCCATCCCCTATTACAACGAGCTGATTCCCCTTCATCAAAGAACACATGCCAATCGAGGCATTGGCAACGGAACCCTGTCCAGTTACTACAATTATTTATCCAGGGCACATTCCTCACTTGGGAATACAGTCGAAGCTGTGGAAGCCGCATCCGGTGCAATTGTCAGTTGGGGATCTACTCACAGCAACAGAAAGTCAGCCATCCAAAGCCTCTACCGAGTGCTGGCAGATTCCAAGGATCTGGATGCATACATTCAGCATCTCGAAAAAGACGTCGCCGAAAGTGGTCTGGAGAACCCGATTATCCGCAATGCTGTGGGACAAGTGTTACTCCAAAGAAAGAATCGACCCATGGATGCCATTCACCACTTACAGATTGCGGTGGAACTACAGCCCAATGATTTGGAGACGCATCAATTCCTGATCCAGGCTTATGACAAAGTGGAAGCCCCTGAAAAAGCACTTCAACAAATCTTCACCGCAGCTCGTTTGAATCGTAGAGATTTCAAACTCTACCAGGACCTGGCTGACCGTTTCGAAAAACTGGAAAAACCAATCCTCGCCGAACGTTCCCGCACCAGTATCGTCGAAGCCCTTCCCTCCGAAGCCGAAAGCCATCAACTTTTGGCACAAATCCGCCAGAAACAAGACCGCTGGGCCGACGCCACCTCTCACTGGAAGCAGGTCGCTGAAATTCGAGCACTGGAACCCACCGGACTCCTAAACCTGGCCAAGGCTCAACTCCAGTTAGACCGCAAGGAGGAAGCTCGGAAAACCATCGACAAACTACTGGCCAAGGAATGGCCCCCCCGTTTTGGCAATGTGCATGGCCAAGCTCAGAGATTGTTGAGAAATTGAGTTATACCATTTTGAAAAATTCTACACGTAATGAGCTCGATTCAAAAGGTTTGAGTATAGGCTTTAGCCGACAATAAATTCCAGCGTCTCATTTGTTAAAAATAAATCGGCTAAAGCCTATACTCCAACGAAGGAGATCCCTTAAGTTTTGCTAAATCAAAATACGCAATATTTATCCAATTCCGCATTACCGCCTGACGGCCTCTTCCAGGATGCTGATCAGTCTTCGGCAGGACGTTTGGCCCTTCACATATTTCATGATGATTTTGGATTTTCCCTTATGAGTCTTCACATAGATGTGGTTGTAGGTTTTGTGGCCTGAACTCATGGACTGTCTGTAGCGAAATTTGGAAATATCCTGGAGCGGAATGCGTTGGATCCTTCGCCTGAAAAACCAACCGTTTCGGAATTCCAAACTGTGCTCATTGACTTCAATATCACTGGACTGGAAGAAGATGCCTAGAGACCAATAAAAGCTCATGGCTCCCATCGCTCCCAGGATAATGAGCCAGCTTGAATCATATTTCTGATAGAGGAAGAACACGGCAACCACCCAGATTACGGAAAAGATACCCAGCCAGAGCGCCAACCCAAAATTGCGGCCCATCTGGGTTGTTACGTTCAGTTTGCCAAACCCGTCTTGCTCGATACGAATTCCGGCTAGTTTCAGTGGCGCATCCGGGTCTTTGATCTTCTCCCATGCGGTTGAGGAATCCTGGACCTGTAATTCGGCTGTACCCTGTTCAGTTTTGAACACCGGCACAATAAACTCCTCCGTATAATCCACTCCAGGAACACTCGCCTCAACGGACAATTCCCAGGCGACCGTTCGGGAGCCCTCCATATCCGTAGAGACACATTCGAGGGGAATCGCAAAAGACACCGGCACCGCCAAATGCCCCTCGACATCAATGGCCGCTTCATAGCCAATTACCTCACTGTCTTCATAAAGGATCTGTGTATCCGAACCCTTATCCCTGCTGATTCTTTCTTCGCACTGAAGGGTGCATTCAAATCCATTCTCCGGATAAAAGGGCTTTTCAATCAGAATCGCACCATTGAGCCTGCCTCCAATCACAACAGGAGTGTCCAATAAGCGCAGGGTCGTAAGGCCGTATTTGCTTCGACGGATTTTGACTCGGGTCGCCCAGATGATCAGGAGCACTCCGATAACGGGAATGATGAACCCGACCAATCCCCAATAGTTCCCCTTAAAGATCTCCAAAGGTGCCAGTATCCACATAGGCAAGCCCACAATATTCCAATAACTTGCCACAAAAATGGCACCACCCGGAAAGGTGGTACTACCGGAAGAGGGAATGTTCCCTTCCATCCAATCTCGTTTCCATTTCCACGGCTCCTTCGGGTACTTGGCCTTTAAGATATCGTCATCCTTTATGCTTTCACGATACACCAACATCAACACAATGCCGCACACGCCGATTCCGCCAAAGACTTCAGCAAAAACACTGTAAAACGCGATCATCTCCCACCGCAGATCCCGGTATAGAATCGCCTCACTGGGTTTTTGCGGGTTAATGTAGCAGGGGACAGGGGCCTTCCTCTTGTGGCTTTGCTTCAGTTCTTTATAAATCCGTTTTTGAAAAGACCCCACATTGTCTGTCCCGCCGTACAAGCTAACCCGATCATTTTGAAATATTTCCCCCTCCCATTCATACGCATACCTAGCTTTCACCCCCATGCTATCACTGTCTTCCCCATATCTCACCTTCACCTCAAGAATCGTGGCCGTACCTTCCTCCCAATGGGAAATTGTCGCCCACTGAATCAGAGTCCAACCAATCAACCCGATCATAAAGATCCCACAAGCCGCAAACGGAAACAAGAAGAGTAACGAACACCCCAAGCTGGAGGTGAAATTGGATTTGGGGTTAGGTGTTTCTGCCATAGGAAATTTCCATAATGCCTATGTTCAAGGAGCGGACAGAGTCAAGAAACCCCACATGAACACCGCTAATCCGACATTTCGCCAAGAACTTGCCTCAGGCGTTGCAATACTCGGCACTTGGCGACTCGTACGGAGCCTCCGCTCATGTTTAAATCTACAGCAACATCTTTGGTCATACGACCATCGACCACGACTCCCCAGAATGCTTGCCAGGTAGAATCCTTGAATTCTTCTCGAATGAGTTCCAGGGCGTTATTGTAGAAAATGGACTGCTCCTTGGGGCCTTCCTGGTCCTCGTCGTCCACATCGGGAGAGGGAAATTCCTGGAGTTTATGAAAGGCTTCGGTGCCACCTTCGCCCTGAGGTTCCTTTTCCTTCTTTCGATAAAGATCTATGGCCTTTCTACGAGTAATGACCCGAAGCCAGCCCCGGAAACTACCTTGTGACTTATCTTTCTGAAATTTTCCGATGTTTTCAGCAACGGATTTGAATACCTCCTGCACAACATCCGGAATGTCGTCTGGTCGTACATCCAGTTTTTGACACCAGTGGTACACCAGTGGGGTGTAGAGCCGGACCAATCGATTCCAGGTTTCGCTATTAAAATCCTTCAAACCTGCGACCATCGTTCCTGTTGTGGAACCTACTCCATCGGATGGTCTCTGGTTGTTTTGAGGCATTGGATTTATTATCGGGATGAAGACTTCGGCAATAATGCCAGAGACAGAATGATCAAGGTTACCGAAATTCCGGCGACCAGGGCAAAGGCACCTCGCAGTCCGGACCGGGTTCGTTCAATGTCATGCTTCAAGGGGCGGGTGATGGACAATACTCCTGCTACGTCCCCAACGGCCCAATCCCGTTTGGGGCTGGTAGTATCCCCATTGTGACAGCTTACGCAGTTCTCTTTCATAATTTGAGCACGGGCATAACGCACCAAGGGCAATCCTTCCTCTTCCGCAAACTGGTGAAACTCCAGGGTTTCCTCATTCTGGATGGCCAGACTCCGAAGATTTGCCAGAGCCTCTTCTTCAAATAGATCTTTTGGACCGCCATCTTTTCGCCATGGATGATCGCTGTAAAGCCGGACATCCATGCCTTCCACACCTTCCGTAATTCTTTCCCCGGCATCAATCGTAAAGGTTGCAGGCAGGGGCAAGGCATTGGTCATTTTTGCATACTCATGGGTGATCTTCACCTCCTCTGTATTCAGTCGTTTGACGACTTCTTCACTGTAGTACGCATTGATCCTTTCCAGCATATCGGCCTCATTCCTGGCACTGTCCAAGGCCGTCGATTGCACAAACCAGGTAGACAGGTGCGAAAGGTAGGTAAACCCTACCAACGATCCTACCAACACTGCGACCATGACACTGGCCGCCAGAGGATACCTTCGCGACCATAACCAAAGGCGTTCGCATCTTCCCATGGGCCTGGCTTGAATGGGTTCATCATTCAAGAAACGGGTAAGGTCTGAGGCCAGTTCATTAGCATTTTCATATCGCCGACTCCGTTGTTTGGCCATGGCCTTCAGGCAAATGGTTTCCAGGTCCTTCGGGACACGATCATTCAAGCTACGAATGGATCGAGGCTCATCCTCCAGCACCTGCAGAAGCACCATTCGACGATTGCCCTGAAATGGACGTTCTCCGGTCAGCAATTCATACAAAACCACACCAAGGCTGTATACATCGCTACGGGCATCCACTGCCGAAGTATCGCCCCGAGCCTGTTCCGGTGACATGTAGGCGGGAGTCCCCATCACCTTTCCCACTATCGTTAGGGTCTTGTCTGAACGCAATCGCTTTGCCAGCCCGAAATCTGCCAAATGCGGATTTCCCTCCGAGTCCAATAGAATGTTGGAAGGCTTGATGTCACGATGAACAATGTTCTGAGCATGAGCGACTCCCAGAGCCTCAGTGATTCTGGCTATCAGCTCCGCCGCCTCACGATAAGAATACTCCTTCTCCTGCAATTGGTCCTCCAGAGTATCTCCATCAATGAACTCACTGACAATGTAGCAAACCCCCTCCTTGGTCTGCCCACTGTCATAAATCGAAACAATGCCCGGATGAGATAGCTGAGCCGCCGCCCGGGCTTCCCGCAGAAAAGCGTGAATGTCCTGATCTTCGGAAAGGTTTCCCGCCCGACAAATCTTGATCGCCACCTCCCGATCCAGCTCCGTGTCATGAGCCAGAAAAACGTAACCAAAGGAACCATCCCCCAACTTTCGCTTCAATTCAAACCGATCAATACGAACCGGCCCTCCCGACAAACGTTCCGCATAAGCCCGGCCAGGATCTATCGAAGCATCCGAAGTTTCTTGTGTCCCCATCGACATTGCCGCCTCAAGAACTCCCTCCGGCAACACTTCCTTCTTCAGATCCAGACCCTTGAGTTCAGAAAGCAATCCATCCTCCTTGCCCTCCAGTTTCTCCAACTTTCCCAAACAAGCCAAACACTGCTCCACATGCTCAGCCATTTCCTCCAACTCTTCACCAGAAACATTCCCCACCGAGAAATTATGAAGTCTTTCATCTGAGGGACAGGCATTCATGATGATCTGGTATCATAAATCACAAGCTGGAAGCATGTGCCACTTTTTTCTCAATATTACTCTGTCGATCCAGGCTCCCGTTAGAATGCCGAGGGTGTACCCCACAATGTCTGACCAGAGGAAGCCGTAGCCGATGATGAGGGCGATGATTTTGTAAGAGCGGAGGTGTTCGAGCCAGGGTGGGTGAAAGAGTTGGGTAATCTCGATGAAGTAGCAGAAGAGAAGTGTGACCCAGATCCCGCGTTTTGTAGATAAACGGAAGGTGACCGAGAAGAGAAAGAACAGGAGCATTGCCCAGAGGTAGTCGCCTGCATACTGGGTGTAGAAATAGGGGAGTGGGCGATCCAGAAACCGGGCCGGAAGTCCCATGGCAATGATCCCTGCCATGAGTGGGATATAAATTATAAGAGGGCGCCTTATCATAATTCCCTGAGTTCAGAGCACGGAATAAGGACAATATCCATGATAAACCTTGGAGTATTGGAGTATTGGAGTATTGGAGTATTGGAGTATTGGAGTGGTGGAGTGGTGGAGTGGTGGAGTGGTGGAGTGGTGGAGTGGTGGAATGGTGGTAATTATAGTGGTTCTCAAAAGTAATTTCAGAACACCTGATTCCAGCAATGACTCAAGTAGCCTTGAATTTTCCC
>CAYSOI010000276.1:0-6109 GCA_964432425.1 uncultured Opitutales bacterium
TGGCTTTCCGGAGACTTCAATGTGGAGCAACATGTCCACTATCTCGACATCTGTGCCTGGGCCAAAGGTCAGTATCCGGCAAAGGCGATTGGTATGGGAGGACGCATTGTTCGCAATGATGAAAAGTATGGGAACATCTTTGATCACCACAGCGTGGTTTATGAGTTCGAAGACGGTGCCCGCATGAACTCCAATACTAGACAAATTCGTGGATGCAAAAGCGACATGAGTGCCCAGGTGATTGGAAGTGAAGGTACCGCAAATATCAACGAACGTCGACGCGGCATTTACATTGAGAAACCTGGTAAGGAACGCTGGACATACATCGGCAAGAGCAACAACTTTTACCAGACCGAACACGATGAGATGATGGCAGGCATTCGAGCTGGGAAACCTCTCAACAATGGTGAGTACATGGCCAAGAGTACCCTTCTCGCCATCATGGGCCGAATGGCCACCTACACCGGCCGGCAAATCACCTGGGAGCAAGCTCTCAATTCCAAGGAAGACCTGACTCCTCCAAAGTATGCATGGGGCGATGCTCCGGAAGCTCCAATTGCTGTGCCTGGAGTGACGAAGTTAATTTGATCAGTCCGATCCGACTGATCAGACCGATCAATCATGAAAAAACTACTCCTTCTTCTATTGGGCTCTTCTTCAATCTTTGCCAATCAATGGGTCTTGATCGATGAAGAGGATGCGGATGGAGGAAAGCAATTTTCCAAAGCCATTTTTGCGGAATCAACAAAACAGATCTATCTTTGGGGAACAGGAGGTAAGAAGCCTGCCCGGAATGTTTATGAGCGGTATGAATTGGAACGCTTTGATCCGGCAGAGCCAGGTTGGAAACCTGCATTTCCCAAATCGGCTAAAGGGAAATGGAAAGCGGATGACTTCCCTCCTTTTCGCATCTATGGTCAAAGTGGTCCGGATGGACTGAAATATGATGAAGGACCGAGACTGCAGACTGTCGGCGGTTACCATGCTGTGAATCGAGTCCGTTGGTGGGATCTTGATGGAATAAAGCGTCCCAGTCCCATCTTCACATTCAACATGGGATGTTATGATTCTAAGCGGGATAGGATTATCTACTATTCAGATGGGCAAACCTTTGCCTTGAATCCGAAAACCAATGAGTGGACAGATTTGAGTCCGAAAAATCATCCCATCACCTGCAAGCATGTGGCTTGGGCTAGCCTCTGTTATGATCCAGACAAGGATCGAATTTTGTTATTTGGTGGAGGGCTGGCGACGAATCCTTCTGGCGGAGCTCCAACTTGGTTTTTTGATTGTGAGGAAAACAAATGGGAAAAGCACAGAGGAACACAGGAGCCTCCATTGCGTTGTAATTCGCCAATAGTGTACGATGAAGACACCCAATCAATGGTCATGTTTGGCGGGTATGATCAGAGTGCAGGCCTGAATGACACCTGGGTATTTGACTGCAAAGACGACAAGTGGATTCTGAAAGAGCCTAAGCGTTCTCCTCCACCAATGGAAGCTCCAGCTACTGCTTCTCTTGGTAATGGATGGGTCCTGGTTTGTGGGAATGATGCCAGGAAAGTTCGTCGTGCTCACCAGTACACGACTTCAGCTCAAAAGGAGACTTTGGTTTATGATATAAATTCCAATCTTTGGACGCCAGTATCGGATACATTGAAACTGCAAAGTTATCGATGGTTGACTGCATGCTCGGGAACGAAGCCCAATGAGGTGTACCTTGTCGCTTTCGGAAATAGTAAAAGACAAACCTACACCCTTCGATATAATCCAGACTTCCCGTCAATTGAATTACCCGGAGCTGCTCCTGGGGCCATTGCTCAAAAGTATCCGGAGCAATGGAAATCTCTGGCAGATGCCCCGGAGCCCGAACCTGAGAAAGTCGCAGCTTTGCTGAAGGACTTGCCCGTTAACCAGTTCGTAGATGTCGCCCCTCCCGGAATGTTGATCAGCAAGACCTGGTCGACGGCCGTTATGGACACAGACCGTGGTGAAGTCATTTACATTGGTGGCGGACATTCAGGATACTCCGGCAATGATGTGGCTCGATACAGCATTGATAACAATCGCTGGACTCTGGACCAACCACCACGATTTCCACCTTTCCTCGAAGGTACCAATGCCGGGATCTATGGCTGGAGTTACGGCATGATGCCCTTTAGCCAGCACACTTACATTTGGTACACATATGATCCTGTCAGCAAACAGATTGTCTACATGGCCCGGCCTTCTATTCCTGATGGTGTTGATGTTCAGGTGACCGATGACCCCAAGTCTACCTTTGAATACAATGCACGATTCCATGGATACGCATCCTGGATCTACGCCCCTGCCAAAAAGAAGATGCATCCACCTGTCTTTGGCCGCCCATTCAAGAACACCTGGCACCTTTCTCTGCTGGGTACTCCGCATGGAGTTTTTGCTACGACATCGGGGAATACCTACAAAGCTGACGTAACCCCCAAAGGAGGCATCAACTGGACTCGCATTGATGACCGATTCCCCAAACCTCCAAAACCGATCAAGTATCACTACGAATACCAACCTCTGATTCATGACACGAAACGCAATCGCCTCCTTATGCTTAAGGGCGACAAGAACCGAGTTGATGTCTACACAAGAGACCTCATGGAAGAAGCCCATTGGCAACTGTTGACCAGTTCCGAGGAGGTCGCCATTGGACGCGAAGCTTTTTACATTCCCAAACAGGATGTTGTCCTCTGGCTCGGTGATGAACTCCATGTGCTCCACTGCCGAAATAACCAGATGTCTCAACTCAAGGTAGACCTGCCCAAAGGACTCTATGGGCACGAATGTGCTTTTGTCTACGACTCGAACCGTGATCTTGCTGTAGCCTTGATTCCATCCAAGTTCACTGGTCCGATGCAAACGTTTTGGTTTCGTTATCAACGGGAGTAATTTTCCGCATCAATTCATTAGTGAATTTTGTGAATAGTCGCTATAGTCCAACAGTGAGTATTCGTTCCTATCTCTTATTGCTGGCACTTTTTTATGGGGAGTTATGGTCGGAACCATTGCGTAAAGTGATCGACCGGGAGGTGTCGGCTGGGTGGAAGAAAGAGAAGTTGGAGCCTTCGAAATTGGCCAATGATGAGACCTTTTTACGGCGGGTGTATTTGGATCTGCTTGGGATGGTTCCGAGTTATGAAGAAGCCAAGGCGTTTCTTGAAGAGGAATCCGAAGACAAAAGGGAGAAGCTGGTGGATCAACTGTTGTCGGATGAACGATTTGGGAAACACCAGATGCAGATCTGGGACCTTTCTATTTTTACTCGAAAACCGGCCAATCCTTCCTTCACGAAAGACCGGGACCGGTTCAAAGATTGGCTAGCAAAACAATTCAATGACAATGTGTCCTGGGATGGGATTGTGCAGAAGATGATTCTGGCCGAGGAGGAAGGTTCAGCGATGTTTCATGTCCAGTATCGGAACAAGCCGGAAGATGAGACAGTGGCAGTGAGTCGGCTCTTTTTGGGGACTCAACTTCAGTGTGCCCGTTGCCACGATCACCCCTTTGAAGAATTGTCTCAAAAAGATTTTTATGGAATGGCAGGCTTCTTTGTACGGCTTCAGGTCCTTCAAGAAACCAAGGATAAGAAGAAGGTCTATACCATTGGCGAAAAGAGTTCCGGAGAGGTGATGTTCACGGGAGATGTCAGGGAGCAGAAGCCGGGAGACAAAGGTGAGCCGGTGAAGCCAAAGTTTCTACTCGGCGATTCATTGAATGAACCGGATTTACCCGAAGACTTTAAAGAGCCCGACTACAAGAAGATCAAAAAAGCCCCCTACCCCAAGCCCTACTTTTCAAGAAAGGCGAAATTGGCTGAGTGGATGACTTCACCCGACAATCCATACTTTGCCAAGGCAGCCCTAAATCGTTTCTGGGCTCAGTTTATGGGCCGTGGCTTGGTTCATCCTGTCGATAATCTCACACCGGATAGCAAGCCCACACATCCGAAGTTAATGGATGCTCTGGCCAAGGAGTTCATTGCCCACAACTTTGACTTGAAATGGCTTTTTAAGGAAATCCTTCTCAGCAATGCCTATCAACGGGACAGTGCCGGACCTGGAGAAGAAGCGACTCCCAAATGGTATCAACGGGCAAGAGTTCGTCCCCTTTCCGCCGAGGAGTTGATTGCCTCTCTGCGGGTCGCAACTCGTTTTGATGCTGCCGAAAGCAAAGAAAAATCCTTACCCAACGCCACCAAAAGCTACATGACCAAGATCTTTGGTGAACCTGTCGATGGTCGAGGCAACTTTCAAGGCGGCATCCATGAGCATTTGTTTCTAAACAACGGCAGCCAACTTCCAGGAATCATTCGAGCCAAGAAAGGCAATTTGGCCTACACTCTTTTAAACTCTGAAAACACTCGGGGGGGACGCATGGAGGAGCTTTTTCTCAGCACCATCACCCGGACTCCGACAGAAGCCGAACGCAACAGAATGGTCGGTTACATCACTGCATCTGAAGACAAACGAGAAACCCAGGCCCGGCTCGAAGAAGCCATATGGACTTTGCTGAACACTTCCCGTTTTCGATTTAACTATTAACCTCACGCAGAGACGCAAAGATGAATTCCTACTGTACACCTCAAGATCACATCAATCGTCGTGCTTTGTTGAAAGGTTCCTTGCTTACCGGAGCGGGTTGTTCCGTAGCGAACTTCGGATCATTGTTCGGGGCAGATGAAGTCACCAAGACCGCTCAGAAGAAAGGCAAGCGATGCATCCTCCTCTGGATGAATGGTGGAGCCAGCCAGATTGATACTTTTGACATGAAGCCGGGGCGGCCAACTGCAGGACCTTTTCGCCACATTTCTACCAATGTCGATGGCATGCAAGTCTGCGAATATTTGCCGAAGATGGCCAAGCAGTTTGATAAATTGGCTGTCATTCGCAGTATGAAGACGGGTTCGCCGGACCATCCGGATGGCATCTACCACATGCACACCGGTTTCAAAATGAGTGAACGGACTCCCCATGCGGAAATCGGTGCGGTCATTTCCAAATATTGCGGCAACCTGGATGCGGATTTACCCAGCTTTGTTCGAATGGGACCTTGTGGCAATGCAGGTCCAGGTTACCTTGGTCCCAACTATGCTCCTTTCAGTTTGAAACGGGATGGCTCCATGCCGACCTTCTCGACTAACAATTTGAAACCCGAAGTTCGGGAGCGTCGGGCAGATCTTTTCCGGTTTCTGGAATCGGAATTTTCCAAGCAACACAAAGCGGAACCATTCGAAGGTCATCGCCTGGCCAAGGAACGTGCCTGGCGACTTCTACGTGCAAAGGATGCTTTTGATGTGAGCGAAGAGTGGCCAAAGCAGAAAGACCGTTATGGAGATACCAACTTTGGTCGCGGATGCTTCATGGCTCTGAAGTTGGCGGAACGGGGTGTACCGTTTATCGAAATTGGTCACGACAACTACGACAGCCACGCCAACAACTTCGTCTGCCACAAAGCCAACATGCAGCAACTCGACCCAGCCTGGAGTTCCCTACTCATTGACCTGGAAGATCGGGGAATGCTAGAGGACACATTGGTCGTCTGGATGGGCGAAGTGGGTCGAACTCCCTACATCAACAATCGGGCTGGCCGGGATCATTACATCAAAGCGTGGACAACCGTACTGTCTGGAGCTGGAATCGTGGGTGGCCAATACTACGGAAGCAGTGATGAGGATGGTCGCGAAGTGGCTGAAAACCCCGTCAACGAAGGGGACTTTTTCTCTACCATTTACACCAGCCTTGGCATTGATCCCCGCAAGAAACATTTCTGGGGCAAACGGCCCGTCTGGTTAACGCCGGAAGATGCCAAGCCCATCTCTGCCATCATGAGCTAACCCCCATTTGTCATGTCTTTTGAAAACGCAAAACTGATTTGGGAACTCCGCTGGGATGTGGACTGGGTGACAGCGATTCAATTCATCGGAGCTTCACGACGGATCGTAGCCGGAAATCGGCGTGGAAATATGATGGAATGGGAATTGCCGGAAAAGTTGGAAGGCGACGCTCCCGATCCAGTTCGGTTTTATCCGACTTTCTTTTTAGAAAAACAGTCCGACCCTGCTCTAGCAAAGGGCTCATGG
>CAYSOI010000277.1:0-6098 GCA_964432425.1 uncultured Opitutales bacterium
TGATCGGCAGGCAAGAAACCACCTTGAAGTTTAACAATTTCTGGGACGCTTCCCAGTGGTACAAAGGGATGATCGTCGATTTCTGATTATATCACCCAAGTTGGCATATCGAATGCGAATAAAACAACAGATGTTCACAAACAAGACATCTAAACCGTTCATCAAATACAAACACCAAAAAAAGGAATGCAATGTACTACACAATTGAACATGACACAGGACAGGATACCTTTCGGCCTAAGATCCTGATTCTCGATGAGAACCCAGCCTGTAGTGAATTTTTTAGAGTTCACTTATCAATGGCCTTCCCAAATACGGAAATTGTTGTAAGCAACCACCCCAATGCTTCACCAGGTTTTGATGTATACTTCATCAATAATCAGTTGAATCAGAAATCCACTCCTGAAGGTGAATTGGTCCATGAAATCAAGGAGCAATCCCCACAATCTCTGGTCGTGTGCTTATGTCCTTCTCTAAACCAAAAAAGAGACTCTTCCGACTATATCCGAAAAGGATTTAACTTGGTTTATGACGCTCAAAACCCGGAGAACTCTCAGAGTGCCAGAGGAATCATAAAGGAATACTTCAACGTCATTTCACGTAATCCTAAAATATCAATCCTGCATTGATTTATCCATCCCTTGTCCCGCTATTCTTCAACACTTCCCTGGAACACAGTGCACCCAGTTTCCAAGATTACAAAATGCCGGATCTGAGCACATACCCTGGGAGTATCGAACAGAAGAAGGCTTTCATGATGGATAACTTGGTGAAGATTTTTGAAAATGTTTCCATTTCTTTTGAAGAGTTGGGAATTTGAGAGCCTGCCGAAGTTTTTCCAAATAATCGGATCGCAGTACACTTTTGGCTCCGACTTTCTCCATGTGCGGGGTCTCCATCTGGCAATCGATAAAGTGAAACTGTTGCTGCTGGCAAAAGTCCACCAAGGCCGCCAGTGCGACCCTGGAGGCTTCCGCCTCATAATGAAACATGGACTCTCCAAAGAAAGCCCTGCCAAAGGACAACCCATACAGGCCACCGACCAACTCCCCATCCAGCCAAGTTTCAAAGGAATGGGCCAAACCACGTCGATGGAGTTCGGTGTAGACCTGCACCATATCCTCCTCAATCCAGGAATCTCCATGACTGTCAGGTCGCGGAATATTGGAGCAAGCTCTCATGACCTGTTCATAGGCCGTGTCGATTCGCACCTCAAAGGTCTGCTTTCTAAGTGCAGCCCGAAGATAGCGCCCAGGTTTGAAGTCTTGAGGCAGAAGTAAACATCTGGGGTCTGGTGAATACCAGTGCCATCGCCGGGGTTCTCCCCAAGCTTCCCATGGGAAAAGCCCATAATGATAGGCGAGAATTACCCGTTCCTGATGTAGAGAATCAGTCACCGCAAGAAGCCCGTGAGGAGGAGCTAACGATGGGTGTGGAAACCAGTTTTCCTGATCATCTTCGACAAGATATGCCATAATTTCCTTATGGCAGGATTTTCGTTCGAGAAAAGCGGAAATCTCGAAAACGACTGCATTTACGAGCAATCAAAGAAGGTCCGCCGCCAACTCCGCCAGCTCGGAACGCTCCCCTTTGGTCAACTCCACATGAGCCGCCAAAGGTTGCCCCTGGAACTGATTGACCAAATAATTGAAACCATTGGATTTCTTGTCCACGTAGGGGTTATCAATCTGTGAAGGGTCTCCAGTGAAGACGATCTTCGTACCTCCGCCAACCCGGGTGACAATCGTCTTGGCCTCCAGAGGGGTAAGGTTCTGAGCCTCGTCAATAATCATGTACTGATTGGGAATACTCCGGCCCCGAATGTAGCTGAGAGCTTCGATCAAAATCGTCCCGTTTCGAAGCATGTCCTCGGACTGGCGATCATGAGAACCCATATTCAAATCCGTCAACAATTCCAATGCATCGTGGATCGGCTTCATCCAGGGCTCCAGTTTTTCTTCCAAAGAGCCGGGTAAGAATCCCAACTCCTTCCCCATCGAATAGGTGGGCCGGGCCACAATCAAACGATGAAATTCCTTTTGCCCTGCAACCAGCTTCAGACCAGCCGCCAAGGCCACAAGAGTCTTCCCGGTACCGGCCTTTCCCATCAAAGTGACCAAGGGTACATCAATATCCAGAAGAGCATCAAAGGCAAAGCGTTGTTCACGGTTGATGGGACGAATCCCCCAGATCTTTTCCCGAAAATCGTTGATCTTCTGAGCCTTGCCTCTCGACACTCTTACCAATGCCGAACTTTGGGGATGGTCCTCGTTGTGCAGAGTACAGTAATTGCAGGTTTCCTCGGGGAATTTCAGTTGCTCTGTCGTCACATGCCCGACTTCGTGAAGTTCCTGAAAGACGGCAGAGGGAATGTTGATTTCCGGATGCCCTTTGTACAGGTCGCTGGGCAAAATGTGGTCGGTTTCATAATCCTCGGCATGGACACCAAAAGCTTCCGCTTTTACCCGAAGATTCAGGTCCTTGGTGACGAGAATGGTTGGCTCTTCACGGCTCTTGCTCAGGTCAATGGCAACCTTGAGGATCTTATTGTCATTGTTGACATTGGGCTTTCCATTGGAGGAAGAAAAGTCATTGGGCACATGCACTTGCAGTTTGCCGGAATCCGGCAACGGCACCCCTTCACTGAGGCTTCCAGTGCGACAAAGTTCATCCAGGTTTCGGATGGAAGTTCGGGCATTGCGGCCCCGTTCGTTCAACTCACGTTTGAAGCTGTCAAGCTCTTCGATGACAGTAATCGGAATAACGACGGTATTGTCTTCAAAGTTGTAAAGTGAATTTGGGTCGTGAAGAAGAACGTTGGTGTCGAAGACGAAGTTTTTATGCATAAATCAGTTCGTATTATAGTCTCATACCCTCAGGTCAAGATTGCGACGCATTTGTAAAATTTAAGAAACATAACAAGCCCAGCCTGAAAAGAACCCTGACTTTGCTCAGATTATCAGGCAAAAGAGGAACAACCCTCGCAATCAAGAAGGCTTACGCCACAGAAACATCCGTTCTAAATCTGCACGGTGCTCCCAGGTGGGGGGCTCCCACTCTTCCACCAATTCCAGATGTGGAGAAAACCGCTCCTTCACCTCCTCAACATCTGTCCCAAAAGGAGGCCCTTCTTCGTCCTTCGGAAGCAAATAATGAATGGCGAGGAAATGACCTCCGGGTTTCAACCATTGAAGCAAACACTCAACATACTGCTCCCGTTCAGACGGTTCAATGGCACAGAAAAAAGTGTGTTCAAAGACAAAATCAAATTCCACCGCATCTGAGGGCTTTGCAAAAAAATCTCCCACTTCAAAGCGGACCTTCAGATCCCCATTGAGGGGGTGTTCACCGGCCCCGGCAACAGCAGAAGGGGCAACATCCAACCCCAGTACATCAAAGCCTGCCTCTCCAAGTACCCGGACATCATGACCGAAGCCACATCCCGGAACCAAAACAGAACCACAGAACTTCCCCTTGTTGCGTTCCACCCAATCGACCAAACCTGGAGAGGCTTCTCCTTTGTCCCAATGTGTATCTCCTACCTGATAAAGCTCTTCCCACTTAGTCATATATACCCAATTTTTCCTCAATGATACGAAGCAGTTTTTCTGGAAAAATCGGCTTCATTATAAAAGTAGCCAACTGCCCCATGTTGGTCAATGCATCGGCTTGTTCCGGCTCCACATGGAACGTCATTAATAAACGTGCGGTATTGGGGCTACGAGCTTCAAACTCTCGACATAACTCGACTCCATCCATTCCCGGCATCAAAAAATCCGTTAGCAAGACATCAAACTCTTTGTAGTCAGCCAATAACCCCAGAGCCTCTTCAGCTTTTTCACACAACGTTACTTCGTAATCCAGACTCAGAACTTTCTCCAGCACATGAAGCTGAATTTCTTCATCGTCGACACATAAGACTGTTGGTTTTCCCACCATACAACTATCAACTTGTCATTCAATGCGACTAAATCAAGTAGTTTTTTACTTACGTGGATAAGTTTCTTATCACTAGCGAAACCAATCATAAAAATTGCATGCAACATACTTGTCTAAAATGGACTCCAGTCTTAAATCATTGGTTAAAGATTTAAGAGACGCCCTATGTACAAAAGTCGTATATTCCTTTTTACAATTATTGCTTTCCTTCGCCTGCAATTTCAAAGCATTGCCAACGACAATCTGGTTCCAGACATCCAG
This sequence comes from uncultured Opitutales bacterium, assembly GCA_964432425.1. Taxonomy (GTDB): domain Bacteria; phylum Verrucomicrobiota; class Verrucomicrobiia; order Opitutales; family JABJCN01; genus JAYPDO01. The sequence continues at coordinate 4,201 of CAYSOI010000277.1, forward strand.
AGCTATGAGGAAACCATCCTACCCATTCTGGATAAATACTGCATGGATTGCCACGACGAGGAGACAAATAAAGGCAAATTCTCCCTGGAGCACATCGACCCAAACGTACTCAACGGCGACAACATCGAGCAATGGCGATTGGTCGAGGAGCAAGTCTTCTTTGGCGACATGCCTCCCAAGGACAAAAAACAACTCACCTCCGACGAAAGGAACACCCTTCTTCAATGGCTCAGGACGGAACTCTTCAAGACACAACGCCCCGACTTCCTCACCTCCACCAAACTCCACCTTCCCCAATTCGGCAACTACGTGGATCATGCCACACTCTTCCAACGCCGCTTGCCCAGAGTCTTCCCCGCCCCTCCCCGCATATGGAGACTTCGCCCCGCCATCTATAACTCCGTAATGCCCCGGCTTGGAGAGAGAATTACGGGGTTGGCCAATGGCCTCAACGTCCACGACGGCTCAGAAATCAAAGACTACTCCTCCCCTTACTTCCTCGACGAAGCCGCCACCGCCCCGCTTCTTGGAAACGCCAAGAAAATTGCGGAACAACTCACTGCCCCGATCAGCAAAGACCGAACCCTCAAAGAGTTGGTTCATCCAGACAAGCCACCCTCCACCAAACTCGTCTCCGATTCCATTGAACTGGCCTTCCGAAAAATACTGGGCCGCTCCCCAACCGACGAAGAAAAACAACGATTCCAGGCCTTACACACCGAAGCGACAAAGACAGGCGGTCACATTCCCGCAGGCAAAGCCCTGATCACCGCAGTCCTCCTGCAACCGGAAGTCCTCTACCGTCAGGAACTGGGAGACGGAAAACCGGATAAATTTGGCCGGGTCAAACTCACACCCGCCGAGACCGCCTATGCCCTTTCCTATTCCCTCAGCAACTTACCCATACGAGAATTTGTAGAAGCTGCCCAGTCTGGCAAATTCACCTCATCTGAAGACATTCACAACCTTGTGTTCAACCGGCTCCAGGATGACTCACTACTCCAGGAAAAGAATCCACGAATTCTCACCTTTTTCCGGGAATACTTTCATTACCCATTCGCCAGAGAAGTCTTCAAGGACCAACCCGCAGGCGGCAAACATGATGCAGGGCGGCTCATCACTGATCTGGAGACCACCATCCGTGACATTCTAAGAGAAGATACAAATGTACTGAAAGAACTTCTCACTACCCGCAGGTACTACATCAACGCCCAATACAAACAGGACAAAGACAGGAAGATCAAACTCCTGCAAGGTCACAACAGAGTCTGGCCCTACCACACCACATTCAATCTCCCCCACGACTGGCGGTGGAGCCTAGAAAATCAACCCATTACCTTCCCCAAGGATGAACGTGCCGGAGTCCTCACCCATCCAGCCTGGCTGTCTGCCTGGTCCGGCAACTTTGAGAATCATCCTGTCCAACGAGGAAAATGGATCCGCACTCACCTACTTGGCGGCACGGTCCCCGATGTACCTATTGGCGTAGATGCCCGGGTTCCGGAGAAAGAACACACCAGCTTCCGTGATCGACTCAAAGAAGCCACGCAAGCCGCCGAATGCCAGCGCTGTCACAAAAAGATGGATCCGCTCGGAGTCCCCTTCGAACGTTATGACCACTACGGTCGACTCCAACGCCTGGATGCAGGTCAACCTGTAGATCCTTCAGGCTACGTGGACCGCACTCCATTCCCGGAAGTTCACGGCGAATTCAACTCCCCCATCCCCATGATCGAACACCTCGCCAATTCCAAACACGTGGAGCAAGTCTTCGTACGCCACGTTTTCCGCTTCTTCATGGGCCGAAACGAAACCCTCGGCGACGCCAACACCCTCCAGGACGCCTACAAAGCCTACAAAGATTCCAACGGCAGTTTCCGAACTCTCGTAGCCTCCAT
>CAYSOI010000278.1:0-6071 GCA_964432425.1 uncultured Opitutales bacterium
CCTGAATCACCCAATCCCGCCATGCCCAACTGGGACGAACCACATCCTCATGAATTCCAGTGGAATCCCCATACCTTGCCAGATCCAGCCATTGCCGAGCCCACCGTTCTCCAAAATGTGGAGACTGAAGCAATCGGTCCACCACCTTCTCTTTGGCTTTCAAGGAATCATCCTGAAGAAAGGAGTCCAACTCCTGCATCGTCGGCGGAAGACCAATCAAGTCAAAGCTGACTCGACGAAGCCAGGCAGCTCTCTCCGCCGGCGAACTAGCTTCCAGCATTTTCTCATCCAACTTGGCCAGGATAAAATGGTCGATTGGATTCACCGGCCAGTCCGGATTCGAGACTTCCGGTAGTTTTGGCTTTTCAGGAGTTACATAAGCCCAGTGTTTCGGGGACTGCTTTCCAGCGTAGGAAAAAGCAACCGAAATAAGAAAAACAACGATGAACCAAAAGAACTTCAATGGATTTAAGATAGACCGAAACTGACAAAATTGTACTGATGGGCAACCATGGAAACCATTTAAACCCCGAAGCCTACCGGAGTAGTGACATTGAGTCGCCGCAGAAAAGAGATTTCCAGAGGAGCCCTTCTGGAGAAGAATAGGACCAAAGCCTGAATACCCAAAGTCCAGAGAACGATTTATCTGGCGAGAAAATCATCCTTCCAAGCACACGAATAGAAAATCAGAAACTTTTTGTCCATTCACCAATGTAGACTGAAATCTATAAGACCTATGAGAATATTATTTCAATTATTGCCGATTCTGTTCGTGAATCATCTATTAGGAACAGAGCTAAGGTTTGCAGGGATCCTCGGAAATTCCGGTGATTATGCAGAGAACCCAGTATTTTTCAGAGGGGAATTGGTTCCAGGGATGGGGCCGGTGTTGGATGATGCGGGGGCTTTGTGGGAGCGTGGGGGCAAGGAGGTACTGAATCGCTATGCTTTGGATGGGCGATTGTTGGGAAGTTATCCTTTGCCGAAAAGTTCCGGGCGGAGTGATCAGTTAACGAAGTTTGGCAGCCAGCATTTGGTGATGTTGGTTCGGGATCGGTTGTATTTGCTGGATGTGGATGCGGAAAGTGGGACGGAGCCGACGCGGTTGGGTGGAGTCATCAAGGTGCTTTCCTCAAATGCATGGAGAGGGAAAGTTGCGGTGATTAATCAAGAGGAACATCTGGTTTTGTTGGATCCGGTTACGGGTGAGCAGTCGGATTGGGGAAAGATGGAGTCTGTACCTAGGTCTTTGCATTTTGCAGATGATGGAGTTTTGTACGGTCTGATTCGGGAAGGGATGATGGCTTGGCAAGCTGGCAAGGCAGTTGAAGGTTATCCCAAATCTTTCCAGGGGGAACGACCACAAAAGATCGGGAACTACTGGTATGGACATGGTTGGCATGGTACCATCTTTCGGTACAATAGAGATTTTGAACCGAAGCCTGGCGTGGTCATGGGGGGAGCTTCGGGCTCCTTTATCGGATATCTTCCCCAAAGTGCAGATCTTGCGAATGGTAGAGGTTTGGTAGAAGTTGGAGAGGGGGTGTTTGCAGTTTCCGGTTACAATAGTGTGGTGCAGTTGCTGAAATGGGATGCGGAGGGAAATCGGTTTCAATTAGCCAGGAGGATTGGAGCCTTGGCTGGTGACATGGTATTGGGGCTGGATGTGGATGGTAGGATTTGGACCCCCAGAGGGGGCTGGCACTGGGATGATCCTGTTGAGGCTCCGTTAAGTTTGGGTGACCCAAATCCACATTTTTCTGCTCAACCTATCATGGCTTCAGACGGCAAGACTCTGTCTGTGCTGACTTCCATGCATCGGCGAATGGAATGGCGTTATGGACAGGTGATGGATCAGAATGGATGGGCTCACCTGACAAGGAAGAGCTTTGGTGAAGAGGACTTTGTTCTGGATGGGGAAAACATGGTGGGGGCTGCGGCCTATCACGATAAACAAGATCGCTTACGTGTCATTCTGGCAGAATCAGATGGCACCTATGCAGTCTTTGGGTTAGGTTCAAATGGAAGTCTTGGAGGTAAAGTAAAGACAGGGAAATGGGAGAAGATTGAAGGTCTAACGAGTCTTGGGATGTTGGACGGAAAATTAGTTGGCGTGGATCAAAAGGGGCTGCGGGTTTTCAGTGATTCTGAGAGGGGATGGGAATTGGATAATACTGTGGCGATTCATCCCAAAGCGGATTATGTGCATGGAGATGGAAAGCGCCTGGTCATGTCGCATACGGAAGCGGGGCGAGTTTCCTTGATGAAAAGCTGGAAGGAGAAGCCGATTTTCTATGATGGGTTGTCTCAGCCCAAAGCGGTTGCGATTTCAGGAAACCGGGTGGTGGTTTATGAATCAGGGAAGCAACATCTACTGAAGCTGGAAGTTGTCGACTCGACTCCTTCTCCCGGAATCAGGCCACAAAAGATATTCACGATGATTCAATCCCTTGGGCCGGAAGATCCTCATTTGACGGCATCGGATTTTGTGGACATTGGGTTGCCGGGAGGCATTCCCTGCTCTCTTGCCGTACAAACAACAGATCGGCACATTTTAGTAAAACTGGAGTCGCCTGCTCCAAAAGTACGAATGGGGATCGCGTTTGGTGAAGAGATCTATGTCACGGACAGCAAGCATTTTTACATGGACCAGAAACTGACAGGCGATCTTCGCATCGCGGTGGGTCTGGTGAAAGGAATCCAAAGGGAGCGTCTGCTTCATGAGGACTTATTGCCCATTCACGCTGAGTTTTCAGGCAATTGGAAAGACTGGGCTAAGTTTGATTTGGAGGGGTATCGGGAGTTGGTGGAGGAGCGGCGGAAGGAAATTCGGTTGGAGCTGAAGCAGCCGTTTGACGGGAAAGCGACTGTGGTGATTGAAGATGCTCAAGGACATCGAGTTCGGAATCTGGTATCGGGAAGGGAGTTTGCGAAGGGGAATCATTCACTGGTTTGGGATGGCCTGGATGAAAACAAGAAGCTGGTGCCTCCGGGTGAGTACAAATGGCGTGTGCTTTCCCACAAAGGGATTGAGCCTGAATACAAAATGAATTTTGCCAATGGCGGAGAAGACACGACTCACCCCTGGGGGCCGAATCATGGTGTCATTCAACAGGCGACTTCAAATGGGAAGCAGTTGTTCTTTTCGGCACCGGTTACCGAAGGAGGTTGGGCGTTGATGTCTTTGGACCAGAATGGGAAATTGGTGCAGGGGTATGATTTGCAACAGGGTTTCGGGATCGGTCACAATGCGATCGCAGTCGATGAGGAGTATTTTTACTGTGCCCAGGATGGGTTTGGTTGGGGAGGCTCGAAGGGAGTGAACTTTCAGTCTCCGGACTGGAAGGCGAAGTGGGAGATCACGGTGACTCGTTTTGATATCAGGACGGGGAAGCTGGTGGAATTCCCAGAGAAGAAGCGGGCATTTGTGGCGGATGAAATGTGGGTGGGTCCAGGAGCTGGTCACCCTGACTTGAAGAAGTACAATCTTGGCGGATTGGCGGTAAAGGAGGGAGTACTGTATGTCGGATCCAGAGAGGAGAATGCGGTACTGCTATTTAAGGCAAAGGATGGAGAGTTGTTGGATCAAATTGGGTTAAAAGGTTTGCGGGATCTGACTTTCAATCCGATCACCAATCTCTTGTTTGCAGCGACGGATGAGGGCGTGTACCAATTGCTGAAGGGGCGGTTTCGAAAGGTGATCTCTGCACCAGAATTGGACATTCAAGGTATTGCGATCAATCATGAAGGTTTTCTTTTACTCAGTGACAAGAATACACACCAAATTCATCGCTACATACCTACTGGGTTAAGGGAACCCTACAAGGCCGAGGGCAAGCTGGGAGTACCAGGTGGACCGTACAAAGGCAAGTATGATCCAAAACGGATGGTGAATCCTGCGGGAATGGCCTTTGGTCCGGATGGCAAGTTATGGGTTACCGAAAATCGCTGGAATCCGAAGCGTGTTTTGGCTTGGGATTTGAAGAAATGGGATGTGGTGTATGAGAAGTTTGGGATGCCGCATTATGGAGGGACGGGCAGTGCTTTTGATCCAGAGAACCCAAGGCGTTGGGTCGGGTTAGGCTGTTTCTGGGATGTGGAGATTGAAAAAGGAACTGCAAAGCCGACACATGTGATTTCAATCGAGGAAGGACATATCGGGAATTATCATCCCATGAGTTACAATTTCTTCACGGAAGGTGGACGCAAGTATCTGGCTTCCCGAGGAAAGATTGCCCTGATCAGTGAAGTCCTACCCGATGGCACCATTCGGGATGTAGTCGCGACGGCGGGAACGCATCATTATTCCTATGGTTGCAAATGGAATCCACCGCAGTCCTACATCGATGCGTTTTATAAGATCTGGCCCGAAAAGCGTAAGGAAGAACGTTCTGGGGGGAAAGGTCCGGATGGCAAACCTTGGGCAGGAAGAGTGGGCGGCGTGTTGTGGGTGGATCAGAATTCGGATGGTAAGCCGCAGGAGGAAGAGTTCAGCTTCACCACAGAAGGTGTGCAGTTTGCGGGTAGTGCATGGGGGCACAAACAGAACTCTCTGACCCTGAGAGTTCCCGTGGTAAAAGATGGCAAGGAAGGCCAGGTACATTTCGCAGAAATCCAACCGACTCGACTGGGTAAAAATGGGCAGCCGTTTTATCGACCTCTTCAGGAGTATGTCGAAGAGTCGAGTCCCCTACCTCTGAAGGCAGGCTATCATCGCAATAATGTACCCACAGTTCAGGACAGTTTTGGTCGAGTGATCTTCAATTCGGACCCGGAAATGAATGCCTATCGAGATGGGAAACATCTTTGGAGTTATCCCAACCAATGGAGCAATGTGCATGGTTCACACAAAGCTCCATTACCGGAAGTGGGTGTTTTACAGGGAACCCTGGGCATTCTGGGGATGGCCAAGTTGGATGATCAGGGGGATGTGTTCTTCCTCAATGGCAATCATGGCCGCTGCTTTCTTCTTACTTCGGATGGCATGTATCTGGACGAAGTCTTTACCGACGTGCGGGTGAGTTATTTGAGGAATGAATACCGGCTCGGTGGAGAGATTTTCGGCGGTATGTTTGATCGATCCGACAAGGACGGGAAATACTATGTACAAATCGGCCATGGTCCTTACCGGATTTATGAATTGAAAGGCTTGAAATCTGTCCGACGCAGTGAGGTAACCATCAAGGTAACATCCGAACAAATCATTGCGGCTCAGAACCGAAACCTTCGGAAGATTCAGGAGACTCAGGTTGCCAAAGATTTCCAGATCCCGGGAACGTTGCAATGGGATCAGGGCGGGAAGTTCAAGGTGCAGTTGGAAGCGTCAGTGAATGATGGAAAGCTGACCCTCAAATACCAGGTGCAGGATTCCTCGCCCTGGATCAACCATGGTCGGGACAAATATACATTGTTCGCCACTGGCGATACGGTGGATTTTCAATTTTCCACGGACCCCAAAGCCAAAAAGAATCGACGAAGTGCGGCCCGTGGAGACAAACGGCTGCTCTTTGCTCCCTGGGAAGGTAGGCCGATAGCGATCCTCTACGATCATCGAGCCAAGGAATCTGCCAACCCAATTGAGTTCACCTCTCCCTGGCGTTCTGAAAAGGTGAATGCGGTGCGGATTCTGGCAGGAGTGGAACCCATAATCAAACGGACAAAAAGTGGTTATGAACTACTGGTGGATGTTCCCCTGGAAGTCCTTGGATTGACTCCTGCGTCTAAGATTCGAGGAGACTTCGGTGTCACGTTTGGAGATACCGAAGGCCAGGAAACCCAACTACGCTCCTACTGGGCCAACTCCGCGACCATGCTGGTCGATGACATCCCCGGCGAAATCATGCTCCACCCAAACATGTGGGGAACCGTGCAGTTCTAATCCGAAGTTGAAGAGAAGATGGAAAGAGAGGTCTATTACTTCTTAACCTACAAAGACTCTGTTTTTTCTAATTTCTGATGAAGCTAAGCTTTCATGTTCTCCTGCCCTTGTTGATTTCGGTCGCTCCTGTATGGGTAAATGCTTCGCTTCCAGAATATGATTGGCAGCCATTTCAGAAGATCATTCGGTCGAA
>CAYSOI010000279.1:0-6054 GCA_964432425.1 uncultured Opitutales bacterium
GCTTCAAACTGCGGAACTTAGGTTTATTCCTTTGGAGCTTCCGATTTCTTTTTAAAAGGGTTTTGAAATTTTGGGAGGCGGAACTTTTTCGACGACTTCTTTTCAGTAGATGGGGCCGCTTTGGGTACAAGAAAACGGATCTTCTCTTGATCGACTGCATCATAGACGAAGGAACCTGTACGGGTTTTGATCTTTTTGGCCTGATTTCGTGCCCGGCGAACCATGTCACTTTCTGATGGAAGGGATTTCTCAAAGGCAATGATCAGAGGGCAACTGTTCAGAAGCAAAGGGAGATAAACCTCAACATTTACAGGGCGTTTCCCTTCGGGCAGAAAGAAGTAGATCTGCCCGCAGACCAAATCTTCAGATGTGCCTGCTTCAGCGAATCGGATTTGGCCGTCTCCATCCAGTGGGATCAATTTGATACCGCCATGGCTCATAATCTCACCGAGAAAAGTACCATGAGCATGCAAATGAATATGAACGCCTGGAGACTGGATGGTGTAGGCCGTTACTTTTTCCGGCAAATGCAACAGGAAGGAGCCTTTACGAAACTCAATGGCCCGTTCCAACACAGGGGAGAAAGCGGAATGGTGACCCACTCGAAGGATTTCTCCTGAAGGTCCGGAAAACTCAAGCCTGGATTTTCCGCCGATTGCCGCGACTCTTCCAATTTCAAGGGGTATGTTGCCCTTTGCATGCTGTATAGGATTCTGCTCCGGGTCATCTGGAGTTTCCACTAGAGTGCCCAATTTCCAGGGAATGGGATTCGAGGCGTTCTCCTTGTCCTGAGCAACCAAGTGAATGTTTGACACTCCCATGCAAATGAAAAGAGCCACCTGAAGTAAGGTGGCTCTTGGGAGAATGGAAAGAAATGAGGTTTGAAGACTCATGCGGGACTGATTAGAAGCTGATCAAAGAGCTGATTTTGATGCCTCCATCCCAGTTGTCATATTCATAGATGTCTTCATTGGAGAAACGGCGACTGTAGTCCGCAAACAAGTCTGCCACAATGTATTTATTAATCAGGTAGTAGAGGCTTGTTCCTGCGCCGAGGACAAAGTCGGAACGTCCACTGTTGGAGTCCGTGCCATAATAGCTGTAGTCAGCGTGGCAGTTGGACCTGAGGCCGATGTTGTCAGTAAATGTGTAAGTATGGCCTATGATTGCTGTAGTCGTCCAGGAATCGAGACGGCCTGTATTGATTGAAGTCCCTTTGACGTCTGTGAAACCATAGGAAGTCTTCAGAGTCGCGATGTAGTTGGAGTTGTCTCCATCTGGATAGATTTTGGAAAGGGAGAGGTAGGGGAAAAATCCGTCAAATGCATCAATGGATTGCTCATCAATCTCAATACGTGTATAACCGATTCCGAGCGATGGCGTCCATTCACCAATCTCTTTATTGATATCGGCTTTGTAGAAGATACTCATCGTATTATAGTCAAAAGACTCCAGAAGATCTTCCTGATAACGAACCTGCTGATACATCACTCCCAATTCGTTTCCAGTGAGGAATTTATCAGAATCTTCGTCATTTAAGGAGACTGAGCCCATGAAGGTATGCAGCATGACTTTGGATTCTGCGGCATCGGTGGGAGGAGCATCGACATAAAAGGGGTTGCTACGACCAATGTATTGAAACTGATAACCGGCGGAAACGGTCGGCCGATCGTGTGTTTCCACAACTTGCTGAAGGCCAATTTCGGATGCCCCGGCATTTTCAGCAGGAGCGGCTTCCGTGGCGTCCTGAGCGGCAATGGGATGGAATGACGCTACAGCCAGAAATGCAGTGATGAGAGATTGGCAGTATTTGGTGCTCATAATAACTTGATGACGTTGGTTTGTTGTTTTTTGAAAAATAGCTATGATCAGAATTGCTTGATGTTGATGTTCTCGCCGAATTGGTCAAAGGATGGTTGGTCATCCATCACGTTGGTTGTACCTCCATAACTAACACCGGAGAGAAAGTTGACTCGCCCTGGAATTGAGTCTCCAAAGTTAGGATATTTTCCATCGATTGGTCCGAGTTCAGAGAGTAGATCCACACTGGAACCGTGCGGAAAATCGACATCCTTGAGATTGATAGTCCGGGCTTCCATATAAATGTGTTCAATGGAATTCCCCACAAAGGTAAGACCATCGACGCTGAGAAGTTCGCCTGCAAAGAGTCCGAAGCCTCCCTGGCTGTTGGTCTGTTCCAACACGGAATCCTCAATAGTTAGGTTCTCCAGAGTGCCCACTCCTACTCCACTTCCCGCTTTGATGGTAACTTGCTGAATCTCTATACTTTTCCCTGCTCCAAGACCGAGATAATTGCCCTGATACTCGATGGTTGTACCTGGCGTGATCTCTAGTTTTTTGGCCGCCCCGATCGCCAGAGCCTCCTTGTCCCATGAGGAACTTCGGTCAGAAAAGGTAACGTCACTGGCGACATTCATTTCTTCCCCTCCAACGATTGCAAAGATTTTGGTGTTAAATTCGGCAAGATCGACCGTGGAGGTGGCGTCGATGGTCACTTTGTTCCCTGCGAAAGCTTCAAAATCATTGGTTGTGAGATCAAACAAGTTTCCAATTTTCTTCGTTTGTTCACCCAGCCCGAGTAACCCGAGGTTCTTCGTGTTGGTCAGCACTTCGGTCAGATTGCCAATAAAACTGTTGTTTTGGTTCAGGGAACTGGCACTGACAGAGCTGGTGATGTCATTTCCAATATCTTCGTAACCAAGCATTTTCGCAGCTGTGGCGATCATGGTGACATTGAATTCATTGGCAAATAGACGAGCACGATTGAAGATGCGGTTTTCTTCTAAGGCACCACCAGTAATCATGACATCCTGAAAGATCTCATTTATTAAATCTGCAGCTTCGCCAATCAAATCATCATCCACATCAGAAGGCTCATCTCCACTATCCATCAATTCCTCAAGGGCTTCTTCCAAGTCCTTACCGTCTTTTAATAGATCGATCAGAGATCCGAGTCCTCCGGTTTCTTCAACAAATTCGTCATAGGTGCCAAATTCACGGATGATTTTCTTTAACTGGCCAAGATTCTTCACCGATTTCACCAAGACTCTCGCATCATCAAAGGACAACTCTCTGAGCAATCTCATATTATTAACCGTACCTGTTCGAACAATGGATACACGGTCATCTGTCTCGTTAGAAACTTGCCCTTTGACTTGAGGGGTAAAGGGTTCTGCAGGTGTACTCGGGATATTGGGAGAAGCGGAATCACCACCGTTAACAGGTGCCGCCGCATCGGTGTTGGTCCCCGCATTTCCATTCCCTCCATCATTGTCATCCGGGTCAGCGTTTTGAGCAAGAAGAGCCAAGGGAAACAAAAAGGCCGCAAACAATCTGTTAAATGTGGGAAGCTGATTTATCATCACGGATATTGGTTGGAAGCGGAGAAATTAATTTATTGGAAGCGATTTCGGTTTATAGAAATTACAAAATTAACAGCAAGGCAATTGCAGCCTTTCGCAGCAACATTTCTTGGGATGGCAGAAACTTCACTTGAATGTAACCATCCTGTAAACTGTAAATTGGAGAAGTTAGAAATAGCCAGGATTGGTCAAACTATAGCGTAAAGTCGGGCATCCTGACGACTTCTCCACCTTTCTCTGCGGACTGGTGTGCACAGATGCCGACACAGGTCCAGTTGGCAGAAGTTTTGGCATTGGGCCAAGGGTCACGATCTTCGACAAGAGCGTTGGCGAATTCATTGACCATGTGGGGATGGGAACCCCCATGCCCGCCTCCTTGTACGAAGGAAAGATGGTCGGCATCTTCAATACTTTGGGTGAACTTCTGAATCGGTTCTGGAAGGAGGTGGGCGTAGTCGGGAATTTCTACTTTCTCCGGGATTTCCGCTTCGGGTCTTTTGGCGACGTGAAGGACACATGGCTCATTCTCTACCAGCGTCCATTCGAAGCTTTTCTTGGAGCCATAGACGTCTATGGATTCACGGTACTGTCGGGCAACATCGTAGAGAAAACGCCAGATGTGGGCAGAGAGATCACTGTCTTTAATTTTGATATGGCACGTTTCCACGGCAAACTTGTTGCCACTCTTTTGAGCAATGTCGTCACGAACTGTTCCGGAACCAAAGCAGCTCACATACTCCGCAAGTCCATCCACCATTCCCAGACAGGGGCTGACCACATGCGTCGCGTAATGCATCGGGATCATGCGTTCCCAATACTCCGGCCAACCATCCATATCCTGGGGATGACTGGCGGCAAGGTACTGAATTTTGCCCAGTTCGCCTTGATCATAAAGTTCCTTGATGAAGAGAAATTCCCGGCTGTAGACCACCGTCTCAGCCATCATGTACTTCAGTCCGGTTTCTTCCACCACTTTACAAATCTCCTCACACTCCTCAATGGTCGTCGCCATGGGTACCGTACACATGACGTGTTTGCCGGCCCGAAGAGCTTTCAGGGATTGTGGAGCATGGTCGGGAATTGGGCTATTGATGTGCACCGCATCGATTTCCGGATCTTTCAGCAATTCATCGTAATCGGTGTACCGTTTGGGGATATTGAATTGATCGGCAACCTTGTTCATTTCCGCCTCATTTCGACGGCATACCGCAATGAGGCTGATATTCGGATGAGCCTGATGAATTGGAATGAATTCGGCACCAAAGCCAAGGCCCACAATGGCGAGATTGTACGTATCTTTACTCATGAGTTTTCGTTGTGTTTTAAAAAAGTTAAGTGAGATTCCAAAGGAAGATGCATGGGAAGTTACTCCTTGGCATAAGTTTGAAACTGCTTCTCGATAGCTCCCTTGTCCGGTTTTCCATCAGAGATGACCAGTCGATACCGAAGAGTTTCAGCTTTCCCCGGCTTTCTGGACCACGGAAATTCCTGAACCGGAACATAATTGAAAAACATCTTTCCGTTGTCCCAGGTGCGGATCCGCTGAGGAGCATCATGGTTGGCTGGATGGCAGAAGATGGAAACCGTGGCTGGCGATTTCCCGGATTTGTCTGTTGGGCCATACATGGCAACCCACTTGGCCCGGGTGGCGTGGCTGTTGGTTCGATCCAGTCCGGTTGAAGTCAGGTAGTCGCTGTTTTCCTTATTCCAGAACATGGGGCCACGATAGGCAATTCCACCACCATAGCGGTAGGCGGGGAAATCCAGAGGCTTCTTGGTCACATTGGTTTGAGTGAATGTGTAATCCACCAAGTTCACCCCATCTTTGAATTCGGCATCCACCGAAAAAACTTCTTCCAAAATAACCGTGGGCTTCTTGCCATATCCATCCAGATAGGCCAAGTGCTCCTGCTTCACCTTAAAACCGGCCTTCCGGGTTTCCAGCACTTCGGCATGGCGAATAAATGCGGTATGCCCGCCAAGATTCCAGAAGTCCGGACCTGTCTTTTTATTATTACCGCTATCATACCCCGGATACTTCGTATTGACCCAGGCATGCCACAGACCGATGTGATGATAGTGGTCGCCCGGATGGATGCCTGTCACAACACCTCCGGAGGGGGCATGCAAAGGATGAATGAAACCGCTTCGGCGATAGGCTTTATCCACACCTTCCGGCGGAGGCACTTCCTTAATGTGATAAGTGAGGATCGGCGTGTCTCCACGTTGCAGGATTAGGGCCTTATCCGTTTGTTCGAGCTCAATGCAGGAGCCAGCAAAAGCTGTAACCTGGAGAACAAAACTTGTAGTCAGAAAGAGGAGTAACTTGTTCATGTCTATTCTTGTAAATGTTTGGAAATTGAACCATCGCCAGTCAATTCACCCTTGAGAATCCAGGATAAATTGAATTTTGCGACCTTGGAGCCACCACTGGTTTCATAATGGAGGTAAATCCAACCTTCGGTTTTTGTCCCGGCTCTCCCGGATGTTAAGGAAGAATAAGCAAACCTCCCTGGCTCAACCAGTCGTTTCACTGGCCAGGTTTTCCCTCCATCCAAACTGGCCCAAACAGTTCCTGATATTCTACCTGTGTTACTATCAGCACTGGAGTAGATCAGGATATCCTGACAACTCAGAGGCAAACGGGACAACCCCGCCATCAAGCCATAAT
>CAYSOI010000280.1:0-6045 GCA_964432425.1 uncultured Opitutales bacterium
TCTAAAGCCTGGCTGGTAAACCTGCATCGGCCAGGGCTTGTTTGGCTTCTCCTATGGTGTAGGTCCCGTAGTGGAAAATGGATGCTGCCAGTACGGCACTGGCTTTGCCTTGTTTCACGACTTCAACAAGGTGATCCAAATTGCCCGCCCCGCCGGAGGCAATGACAGGTACTTCAACGGCTTCACTCACTGTTTTTGTCAGCTCTATGTCGTAGCCTGTCTGTACTCCGTCGCAATCCATGCTGGTGAGGAGAATTTCTCCGGCTCCTAGAGCAACAACGGTTTGTGCCCAGTCTACCACGTCTATGCCTGTGGGATTACGGCCTCCATGCGTGTAGACTTCCCATTTTCCGGTTTCATTCGGGATGCGTCTGGCATCAATTGCCACGACGATACATTGGTTACCAAAGTGAGAGGAGGCTTCTTTGACGATGTCGGGGTTTTTTACCGCAGAGGTGTTCAGGCTTACTTTGTCCGCCCCCGCAGCCAGCATGTCATGAATGTCCTGAATGGTGCGGAGTCCGCCTCCAACGGTCAGTGGCATGAAGCATTGGTCGGCAGTTCTGGCGACCACATCGTGCATGATATTTCGATTTTCTGCTGAGGCATTGATGTCAAGAAAGACGAGTTCGTCGGCTCCTTGTTCTTCATATGCCTTGGCAGATTCCACTGGATCTCCAGCGTCCTGAAGGTCTTTGAAGTTGATGCCTTTTACGACGCGACCGTCTGCAACATCAAGACAGGGAATTAACCGTACGGAAAGCATGGTAAATTCGAAGAGCCAGTTTGAAGAGGTTAGGCGTCTTCAGAGTAAATGACTTGTGGCTCGAAGGAGATTGTCAGGCGGTATTGCTGATTTGGACGCATGACCAGAGAATGATCCCGCTTGAGAATCTGCAGGTAGTGGATGTTTCCAAAACAGGTTCTGTAGCGTGGGTCATTGGTGACTTGCTCGGGTTGTGCCCAGGAGGCGACAAAGTCATCTTTGACTACGATGGGTCGTTGGCCCTCGGTTCCCAGTTGAAGGGTTTTCGGGAATCGTTGTCGGGAGTGCGGTGCGGCGATCGGGATGATATACCGCATGCTATCCATCGTGACTTGCTTGTTTACAGAAAAGAGGAATTCGCTGGTGATGGTGTTGCCATCAAATGTCCAGTTGACTTTGCAGTTCCCGAAGTTGAGCATTTTCTTCTCTGTTGTGATGAGATTGGGTTGCTCGTAGCGGAAGTAGAAAGATTTACGAAGGCCGAGCCCGGTTACACAGTTTTTCCCATAATAGGCAGGAATGACTTTGTGTTCACCAAAGGTGAGTTCAGGCAACATGACCGGCAGGTAGCTATTGGAAGGCCAATCGAAAACTCCAGGGCAATGAGGAAATGCCAGAACGTCCGAGGTATCTGTCTCCGCAGTATTGGTCAGCGGGAGGTAAAGATGGAGTTTGGATTCTGGATCTTTGTAGATAAAAAGCCCCTGTTCTTTTCTGTGGGTTTTATCAAAGATGACAAAGCGTCCCGTCCGTTTTGCAGGAGGAGGAGGCAGATCAAAACTGACCTTTTTGAGACCCCTTGCAATCCGTGACCATTGGCAGAGGTAGCGGGCTGCATCAAAGTTGGCCATGCGGGTGGTGTGATTATCCGCAGTGTTTCTTTCTTCATCCCGAATATTCAGGCATCCATTCTCCTGGTCAAGGTAGGTGCTGAAGAAGAAATAGAAGAGGCGTCGAAGGTTATCGACGATTTTGGGAATGTCTTTCTCTTTGATCCATTCATCCCGAAGTGCCTGTAGTTGAAGACTGATCAGGTGCATTTGGCCATAAGCTCCAATGCCTCGTCCAAATGCCCAGCCTAAGCCGTCTTCTCGGACAAGGCTCATGAAAAGGTTGAGGTATTTTTCTGCAACGGTACGAAGGCTCGGCAACTTGCGGTCCCGCAGGTGCATGTTGGCATGGAGCTGCAGGGCTTGTCGCATAATGACCAGGCTGGTCACTCCATAGAGGTTGAAGGCTCCACCGAGTCCCTCAGGTTCATCGTCAAAAAAGCCGTTGGAACTATTTTCGTGAACCCGTTCTACAAATCGATCAACCAGTTTCCCGGTTTCATCTTTTTTGGAGAGACCCATGCTGAAACGGGCGACCGCTTTGGCGACATTGAATGCTTGCTGATGATTGGTGTAGTCCGTTCGAGCCAGCAGCTTTTTATCGAGTTCCTCCCGGGTGATTTCCTGGAGGCGTTCCCATATTTGGTTTCTGTCTTTGGCAGGTCCGAAGGAGAGCAGACCGAGAGCAGAATAGGCCAAGCCATTTTCTGCTTCTTCGGGCATAAATGTTTGGGCTGTGATGCAACGGGCCGCCATGTCGACCAAATCCTGTCCATCCAGTTCAGTTTCTCCGGTAAGACGATAGAATTCACCAATGGCCAAGGCGACGTGGCCGGGTTCATCTAGTCTAAATTCTTCTCCCTCAACAGGTGTGAGGGAGCCGTCGTCGTTAATGGAACTGAGGTTGTGGCTCAGAATGGCTCTGGCCATGTCGAGGCATTGTTCCGCAAAGGTCTCCATGAATTTGCTATTATTAAATTATATGCGGGTGAGGTGAAAAAAAGGGGTGATGAAATGCCGGGGAAATTAGGGATTGTCAATGGTTAAGAGGTCCAGAAATTCCTGGTTTGTGTCAGTCTTTTCCATCCGTTCAATCAGTGTCTCGGTTGCATCATCGGGGCGAAGTGGTGCGAGGGCTCTTCTGTGGAAGCCGACCTTGGCGAGAACATCTCTGGGTAAGAGGAGCTCTTCACGGCGTGTACCTGATGCGTTAATGTTGATGGCTGGCCAAACCCGAAGTTCGGCAAGTTTGCGGTCCAGAACCATTTCCATGTTTCCTGTTCCTTTGAATTCCTGAAAGATGAGGTCGTCCATGCGGCTGCCTGTTTCAATCAGGGCGGAGGCGACAATGGTGAGGCTTCCTCCTTCTTCGGTGTTCCGGGCTGCGGAGAAGAGTTGGCGTGGTTTTTCAAGAGCACGGATGTCCAGGCCACCGGTCATGGTACGTCCACTGTTGCTACCAGCGGAGTTATGGGCACGGGAAAGCCTGGTGATGGAATCAAGCAGGAGGATCACATCCTGACCTGCTTCTACCAAGCGTTTCGCTCTCTCGATCGCAATGTCTGCGATGCGGATATGAGATTTGAGCTCTTCGTCGTTGGAGGAGGCAAAAATTTCGGCGGGAACTGTGCGTTGAAAGTCCGTGACTTCTTCCGGGCGTTCATCAACAAGCAGAACAATGAGTTTTACCTCCGGGTGATTTTCAATGGCTCCGAGGGCGATATCCTGAAGGAGTGTGGTTTTTCCGGTTCTGGGTGGAGCGACAATGAGACCGCGTGTTCCTTTTCCTATCGGGCAAAAGAGATCAATGATCCTGTTGGTCATTCTCCCATCTGAAGTTTCAAGCCGCAGGTGATCGTCCGGTGCAATGGTGAGGAGTTCTTGAAAGGGGAGGCACTCTTTCCGCTCCTTCGGATCAACTCCATCAATGGTTTCGACAAAGTTGACTTTGGGGCTCTTGAATTTGTCGGACTGGTTGGCTTTCCCAACCACATAGGAGCCTTTCTTTAATTTAAATCGCCGAACCAGTTCTTTGGGAATAAATGGGTCAGTTGCCCTGGCTTTCCCGTGTCTGCGCGGATTGAGCAGGATGCCACTTTTGTTTTTTTGTAACTCCAGTATGCCCTCAACTAGGATGGTGTCTTCTGTTTTTTCTTCTCCGCTCATGAAATGAAAATGAATGAAATTAGGGAATGGGTGTTCCCATGGACATGATGAGTCCGTTGTGGATGTCGCCAAATGCTACGATTGGCAGGCGATGTCCTTTGTGCTTATCCGGGGAGAAACAATGGTGCGGAAGTTGTTTTTCCCACGGGTTTTGCAGATTTCGAGGATGTGTTAATAGGAAGGCTGATAATCGGGGCGAGAGAAAAATTCAAAAAATTTCGGAATTTGAAATTTGAGGAGATCAATTCAGGTTACTTGACATTCAAGTGTGCTGAAGTAACGTTGATTATACATTCCCACCCCCATCCCTTTTAGCCCGGCGTCTTATCCATGCCAAATCTCCCCTTGTTAAATAATTTTCGGCAGCCGAAATCTGCCGCGAGCACTTCAGGATTTACCCTTCTGGAGTTGCTTACGGTGATGACGATCATCTCCCTGCTGGCAGCTATGACCTATCCGATCATGGGTTGGGTGCAGGACAAGCAAAGGATTGTTCGGGCAAAGGCGGATATTGATGCATTGGGGTTAGCCTTGGATCGTTATAAAGTGATGAATGGGACCTATCCTATTTTCGATCCAGGTAGCCTGGACTTGTCTGACTTTCAGGACATTGATCGAAAAAAGTCTTACAATGATGAAAAAAGATCCGGGGAAGCTTTGCTTTTGGCGCTCACAGGCTGGAATGATGAAGGGTGTAAGGCCATTAACGTAACTGATTACGATCAACGTACCCGTTTTATTGAGCTGGATGAGTTTTCAATATGGAGTGATAAGGGGAAGGCACACGTACGGAACACTAAACAAAATCTTACACGCCCGGTAGATGTCTACTTGGCTGACCCATGGCGACAACCTTATCTCTATAAATACCCTGTCATCTCCACAGAAGGGGGGGGCAGCTCAATTCCAAAGTATGTCAGAAGGGAGGACTTTATTCTGCTTTCCAAAGGTCCGGATGAGGCTATTAACTCATTAGAGAAAGTGGAATACGGTTCGGATTCCTGGTTATTTGATGAGGATGCAGGGCTGGATCTTTCTCAAGCCGGAGATGCGCCCAACCTTGATAATATTACCTCAGTTGCAACGCCTACGATGTAGGTCTATCAGTTTATTCATTTAATCTTTATGAAACATCCATCTTCAAATGCGAAAAACAAGCCCGATTTCCCAAAGAAATCCGCAGGGTTTACCTTGATTGAGTTACTGACAGTGATCACAATCATTGGCATCCTGGCAGGGCTGTCTATGGTAGGAATCAACGCTGCAAGGAACAATGTTCTCAAGACCGTAACGACTGCTCGTTTTACGACCTATGTGAAAGCGATTAAAGAGTATGAAAGTGATTATGGTTATTTTCCGAGATTTGGACAGGACGTTGAAAATGATGATGACCTACTCTTCCCTCCCTTGGGAGAAACTGGATCACCCGAGGAATGGGAAGATTTTTGGAAGACACTCTATGCTTTGAAGTTACCTGATGAATGGGTCGATGGGAAGAAAACCAAGCTGGAAAAAGAAGAGGCTAATGAATTAGGTAACCGCAAAAGGAGATCCTATCTCCAGCCCAGTGAGGAAAATCACTATCTTACCGCCGGCGGTGCAATGAATTGGGGAACGATTCGATCCCTGACGAAGAAAGAGGGCCGGGAGAGGGTGCATGTTATGATCGATATCTCAGGAGATGGGAAACTTGAGAATCAGGACCCCAGAACAAATGAAGCGCGGCCTTTTATCAACCGAAGTGTTGTCTTCTTTGCTCAGAGAAATAAGGGGGATCCTGAAAAAACACCCCTAGTCTTCAAAACTTGGTAATGAGTGCTCCTGTACCAGGCAAGAATTCAAGTCATCAGCGATCTGGAAAAGATCGTGGGTTTACATTGTTTGAAATGATCGTGGTGGTTGGCCTGATCCTTTTTCTAAGCCGTCTGACCTTTTATCATTTTAGTGGAGGCCCCAATGCACAGCAGCTAGAAGGGACGATCAAAAATCTTGGTTCGTATTTCAATAGTGCCAGCTTACTGGCATATGCCTCAAAGAGCTGGGTGATTGTGGTAGTAAATAATGATGAGAATTCAGATGGTTATCTACAGCAATTTGGGACTTACAAGTGGTTCAATGATAATGAACCTTTCGAAGATGATGGTGATGGTCTCTATAATAACGGGGAGCCTTATTTGGATATCAATGGAAGTGGGGGATATGATGCCGTTATCTCCGGATGGCAGGTAGTGGATTCAAAAGGCTTCTGGCTTCCTGACAAAATCTACTTTGATTTGGATCGAA